>JAHOYZ010000039.1 GCA_019038695.1 Candidatus Zixiibacteriota bacterium | reverse complement strand
CAAATAGGACATTTCTACTTTGCTAAAAATAGGACATTTCTACTTTGCCTTGACAGTATCGATGTTCCCACCTTGACCAACGGATATAATTGACTATATTGCGCCCAAGCAACATTGCACAGCAGGGAGTCTGTATGAAGCTCACTATTGCGATCTTGGTTCTGGTTGTTCTGGTTTTCTGGATTCCCAATGTTTACGCGCAGAAGGGCGATGACCCAGGGATACCGGATACTGTTGTCTTTGTGGCTTCGGTCGTTCCGGGTCCCAGCTCTGACCAACTACAGATGGACATTTGGGTTTACTCAGATGAACACCTCGAAGGCGTGTCTATGGGCATCACCTGGGACAACCCAAAGATTCAGATGGACAGCGCCAAGGCGACATCGCTATTGACCATCGGTTTTGCTCTTGGTCCATTCTTTTACGAAGATGGCAGTATCACCAAAACAAACACTAATCAGCGCTTTATGCTGGGGGGAGCGACCTTGTTCACGCCAGGTATTCCAGCTTCTTCCGAACGCCGACTCTGGGCTAGCTATTACTTCACGGCTACCGACTGGACCGAAAGTGATTGTGTCATATTCGACACTTTGCAATACAATGCGGCCACTTACTGTGGGTTTTCGACTACTGTTGACTCTCCAAACACGTTTGTACCTCGCTTTGAGGGTGAGCTTGAAGTAGGCGTATGCGGATATCTGCTTGTTGACCCGATGGTGCTGAACTTCAACACCGTTGAAGGCGAGATCAATCCGATTACTCAGAGTTTTGCCGTTAATTCTGACGTTGATGCGCTTGTGTTCTCTGTCTCCAATAGCGAAATCTGGCTAACACCAACCTCAAGTAGTTCATCGACGCCCACCACAGTAGACTGCGTCGTTGATGTCACAACTCTGTCCGCTGGTTCTTATGTTGACACTGTGACAATCACATCGGAAGACGCCGAAAACTCGCCACAGTATGTCGCAATAAACCTTACGGTACAAGCTGACATAGATGGAGACGCAATCCCCGACGACAACGACAACTGCCCTGCCGTTTACAACCCTGGGCAAGTCGACAGCGACCTTGATGACATCGGGGACAGCTGCGATATCTGTCCGCTTGATCCCTTGAATGATCATGACGGAGACAGCCATTGTGCCAATGCTGACAACTGCCCTGATGATCCTAACCCGGATCAGCTTGACACCGATGGTGACGGAGTTGGAGATATATGCTGTTGCACTGGATTGCGAGGCAATGTCGACTATGAAATACCCGATGGAATCAACATTGTCGACCTGACTTACCTTGTCGCCTACCTATTCACTGGAGGTCCGCCACCTCCATGCTTTGATGAAGGTGACGTAGACGGCAATGACGAGATCAATATCGCAGACCTGACCTATATCGTGGCATACCTATTCACTGGTGGTCCACCACCGGTTGTGTGTCCGTAGGATTGGGATGATTTCGTGGGACATCAAATGGGGCAGACGAGGGCGTCTGCCGCCCACCTACAAGACTATGCTCGCTTGTCGAAACTGAAGACAGATTTCGACCTTGTCAAGTCAACAGGATGATGGCAGGAGCGCAGGGCTCCTACCCTACAACTGAATAGCAAAGTCATGCTTCCCGCTGGGGCGGGCTCAGCATGACCGTCAAGCGGCAGGCCGCTTGACAGATATGCCCATAATACAAACACCAATACACCACGACATTCCAATTGTCAGGCCGACAGGCGGCCTGACCTACTGTCTGTCCCATTCTTCCAACTCCCACTACAAGCGAAAACCCCTTGATAATAGGCTCTTTTGTGCTATATTGACTCTCAACGAGTGCTCAAGTGCTACTTCTAAGGAGCTTACAAATATGAATACTTCAATACTATTTAGAAATTGCATATTGGTTGTCTTGCTGGTGATGTCTTCAGCAACTGGCATTTTCTCACAAAACATGTTTGACACACCGGTTAACTACGTCGTAGGGGAGTGGCCTGCCTCTATCTTCTCGATTGATCTAAACGACGATGGCTACAATGATCTGGCGACTGCGAACGCAAACTCTAACTATGTTTCGATACTGCTGGGCAATGGCGACGGAACATTCCAGAGTGCGGTCAACTATACCGCCGGAAATGGCTCTTCTTCTGTTTTCTCGATTGATTTTGATGGCGATGGCTACAATGATCTGGCGACTGCGAACTTTGGCTCTGACAATGTTTCGATACTGCTGGGCAATGGCGACGGAACATTCCAGAGTGCGGTTATCTATGCCGTTGGGCTATACCCTTCCTCTGTTTTCTCGATTGATTTTAACGGTGATGGCAACAGTGATCTGGCCACTGCGAACTATTACTCTGACAATGTTTCGATACTGCTGGGCAATGGCGACGGAACATTTCAACCTGTGGTTTACTATCCCGCCGGAGATTTGCCTCGCTCTGTTTTCTCTATTGATTTTAACGGTGATGGCAACAATGACCTGGCAACTGCGAACGTAGGCTCTGACAATGTTTCGATACTGCTGGGCAATGGGGACGGAACATTCCAGAGTGCGGTTAACTATGCCGCCGGAGATGGCTCTTCCTCTGTTTTCTCGATTGATTTTGATGGCGATGGCTACAATGATCTAGCGACTGCGAACTTAAACTCTGACGATGTTTCCATACTGCTGGGCAATGGCGACGGAACATTCCAGTCTGTGGTTAATTATATCGCTGGAGATGGTCCTCATTCTGTTTTCTCGATTGATTTTAACGGCGATGGCGACAATGATCTGGCGACTGCGAACGCAGTTTCTGACAATGTTTCGATACTGCTCAATCTGAGCTGTTGCAATGGCGACGGATTGCGCGGTAATGTCGACTACATATTGCCCGATGAAGTTAACATTGCTGATCTGACCTACCTTGTGGCCTACCTGTTCACCGGAGGTCCGCCGCCACCGTGCATGGAAGAAAGTGACGTAGACGGCAATGGCGAGATCAATATCGCCGACCTGACCTATCTGGTTTCGTACTTGTTCACTGTTGGTATACCGCCGGTGGCGTGCCCGTAGGGATTGGGATGATTTCGTAGAGCACCTAATGGGGCAGACGGGGGCGTCTGCCGCCCACTTAACCCACAGCAAGCTGTGGGCCACCCAGTCAATATCCCTCGACACCAATTCCCCCTTTGCCAAGGCATCGTTGATGCGTATAATTCGCACCGTGAATTGCTACTATGCCATAAGGGAACCGCTCTGACTATGCCGTACGCTCGCATATCAAACAGGCATCGCTTGTATTATGATGAAGTATTACCGGGTTTAAAAACAGGCTCGCCTGAGCCGGTGATTTTTCTACACGGATTCACTCTCGATCGTCGGATGTGGCAGTCGCAAGCGACTTTTTTTGGTCAGAGGTACCGTGTTCTAGTCCCGGATGCTCGTGGGCACGGACTATCCGATGCGCCAGAAACCGGTTACAGTCGGGTTGATCGGGTCGAGGATTTGAGCCAATTTGTCGATAGACTTGGTATCGACCGGTTTCACCTGGTGGGCTTGTCAATGGGTGGCTCGACTGCCCTCGCGTACGCCCGAAACCATCAGACACGGTTGGCTTCGCTGACATTAGTCAGCACCAGTGTCGCCGGAGCGGACCTTGGCTTGAAGATAGACCGCGTCGACCGGATGGTTCGCGAGCGCGGTTTAGAAGCGGCTCGCAAGGTGTGGATGAAACACGCGTTGATATACTATGGAGAACACCAGCGGTCGATCAGGGAGTTGGTGAAGACTATGATGACCGAACACTCAGGCGCGCCATGGCTGGACTCGATGCGGGGCCGGTATCCGTCACCGGGCAATGATCTGGAATGGGTATCGCAAATAAGTATTCCTACCGCCGTTTTTGTAGGTAGCGAGGATAAGCTGTTTGTGCCGTTGGCGAGAGAACTGGCGGAGCGCCTTCCTGATAGTCGTCTCTTTGAGTATGAATGTGTGGGGCATATGCTCAATCTCGAATTATCTGACCGTTTCAATCATGATCTGGGAGCATTCCTCGATGAGGTGATCGCACCATGATGATCTATTTCGAAGTCCGGGAACGTATGGCAGGACTAAAGGAATTCCGCGATCTATACCGCGAGTATCTCGATTTCACCAACCGCGAGAACAATATCCCTGCCCAAATAGTTCGGCAGAAGATGGAGCCGATGACGATCCAGGTTTGCGACTCCCTGCGACGAGTGAAACTGGGACGATTGATTACCCGCAATGCCCCCGCCAAGGGCGGAAAACGGGTAAGGATCAACCTAATTAAAGCGATCTTCCGTGACCAGTTGCGTCGTGATTATTCACTCGGTGATCAGGCCGCTCTCGATATTCTCGACCGGGGAATTATCCGTTATAAGACGCTTCTGTGGCGGCAGACACTGGTGCTTTATAATCCGCTTTTCTGGCTCTATCATGGAGCCGGTTTCATTGCTGAACTACCCCTGCTCATATTCCGTCGGGCCGGTTATTCCGTCGAACACGCCGAAAAGCTCACCTCGGTGCGTTTACTCAAGATCCTCATTCAAGTTCTGGTTCTTGTCCTTGTCGCCAAATGGGTTGGTGTCGTGGATTGGATTAGGATTGACATCCTCGCTCTGTAGCGCCTATATTCTTTCTTCTGACGAGATTTGTTATCGTGGCCGACAGGAGTTGGCGACTGAAGTCTCGATGAATAGCAACGGCATTGCCCAACTGGGAATGTGACTTAAGGAGAGAGAAAACATGACCACATTGGCGCGTATCGCAGTGTTCGTTTCCGGCGGAGGATCCAATCTTCAGGCTCTGATCGATGCCTCGAAATCCGGACTTCTGCATGGCGAGATCGTGCTGGTTGTTTCCAATATGCGCAAAGCGTTCGGTCTTGAGCGCGCCCGCAAGGCTGGTATCGATACATTTGTATTCAAGAAGAAAAAATACAATTCGCCTGAGGCAGCTGACATCGACCTGTTTGCCCGGCTTAAGCAACACGGCATCGAGTATATCGCTACAGCAGGATATCTCAGACTCCTGCCGGCTAATGTTGTTGAGGCCTTCAAAGGCAGGATCACGAATATCCATCCTGCTCTGTTGCCGAAGTATGGCGGAAAGGGTATGTATGGCCACCACGTACACGATGCCGTGCTGGCGGCTGGAGATAAGGAGTCCGGAATAACTGTCCACCTGGCGGATGAGATTTATGACAATGGCCGGATTTTGCACCAGGTCAAAGTACCCGTTCTGCCGGATGACACCCCTGATAGTTTAGCGGCGCGCGTACTGGAGCAGGAACACCGGTGGTACGCGCGAGTTCTTGATAAGCTCATAAGAGGAGAATATGGAGACCATAATGACTGATACTGTACTCACTACCGACATTAAAGAGTTCCCGTTATTGGTACGGGGCAAAGTTCGCGACGTTTATGATCTGGATGACAAGCTGTTGTTTGTCGCCACTGACCGCATTAGTGCTTTCGATGTGGTAATGCCCCACGGCATTCCCGGCAAAGGCAAAGTCCTGACGGCAATGTCGCTGTTCTGGTTTGATTTTCTGCGTGACGTGGTTGAGAATCATCTCGTCACAGCCAATATCGACGAATACCCGGAGGTATTACGCAAGTATGCCGATGTCCTCGACGGGCGTTCTATGATTGTCATCAAGGCTGAACGGATCGACGCCGAGTGTATCGTGCGAGGGTATATCTCCGGTTCGATGTGGAAGGAACTAAAAAGCGCTCGCAAAGAAGGCAGTAACACCGTCCACGGTTTTGATTTTCCGTCCGACATTCAGGAATCAGGGAAACTGCCCGAAGCGATTTTCACGCCCTCGACCAAGAGTGACACCGGCCACGATGAGAACATCAGTTTCAATCAATTGGTCGATCTTATTGGAAAAGAACAGGCTTACCTGTGCCGCGACAAGTCGTTGGAAGTCTATACCAAAGCGGCCGATTATGCCCTGACTAAGGGGATAATTATCGCCGACACGAAGTTCGAGTTCGGATTCAAGGATGGCCGTTTCATTCTTATCGACGAAGTCCTCTCGCCGGACTCCAGCCGTTTCTGGCCGGTGAGTGAATACAAGGTGGGGCATGGTCAGCCATCGTTTGACAAGCAGCCTGTCCGCGATTACCTTGACACGCTTGATTGGGTTAAAAAACCACCGGCGCCGGCCTTGCCGGATGAAGTGACGAAGGCCTCGGCGGATCGCTATCGTGAAGCCCAACGACTGCTCACCGGGAAGTGAGTTAGTCCCGGGAGCCGGAAGAGCTGCGGGATAGAGAAAGAAAGACAATTAACGGAGAAACAAGATGAGTGGTGATGTGAAGATAAAGAGAGCGTTGGTTTCAGTTTCTGACAAGGCCGGTATCAAAAAACTCGCTCAGGGATTGACCGACATGGGCGTTGAGATTCTTTCCACTGGCGGAACGCTGAAGGCTATCAAGGATGCTGGATTTCATGCCATATCCGTATCAACTTTCACCGGTTCACCGGAAATACTCGATGGGCGGGTGAAGACGCTGCATCCGAAAATTCACGCCGGTCTTCTTGCCCGCCGCGATAATCAATCCGATATTGACACGCTCAACGAAGCCGACTTTCGGTTGATTGATCTGGTCGTTGTCAATCTCTATCCCTTTGAACAAACCGTCGCTCGTTCCGATGCCACCGACGACGAGATTATCGAGAATATCGACATCGGTGGACCATCTATGTTGCGGTCCGCATCGAAGAATCATACCAGCGTAACAGTTGTGGTTGATCCGGCTGACTACAAGCAGCTTTTGAAGGAAATGGAAGCCAACGACGGTGCCACTAGCCTGGAGTTCCGTCGCCAGTGTGCGGCCAAGGCGTTTGCGATGACCTCACGTTATGATACTTCCATCGCCCGCTATTTCGCTGCGGCAACGAAGGATGAAGCCGAGATGTTCCCGCCAGCGATCAAGTCGGGTTTCACTTATCGCTCAGGTTTGCGCTATGGCGAGAATCCGCATCAGGCGGCGGCGTTGTATGTTGCTGATGAATACCAGGGGCCGACTCTACTCGACGGGAAGATTCTTTCCGGTAAGGAGCTTTCGTACAACAATTATGGCGACCTTGATTCGTGTCTTGATATGCTGCTCGATTTCAAAGAGCCCTTCGCCTGCGTTGTCAAACATGCCAACCCATGTGGAGCGGCCGTAGGGGAGAGTATCGCACAGGCGTACAAAGATGCCTACGACAGTGATCCGTTGTCGGCTTTTGGATCGATCATCGGGCTCAACCGCGAAGTGGATATTGAGTGCGCCAAGTTGCTGCATGAGACACCGTTTGTGGAGTGTATGATCGCGCCGTCGTTTACCGATGAAGCGTTCAAACTGCTCAAGCGCAAAAAAGCTCGTCGTCTGTTGGCTCTGCCGCAAATCGCGAAAGGTCTGCCCAAAGATGGTGTTGTCTCCAAATACATCCGGGGTGGGCTTCTGTTGCAGGCGCAGGACGAACTCGAAACCAATGCGACCGAACTGAAGGTTGTCACCAAGCGCGAACCGACGCCCGAAGAATTGAAATCATTGCTGTTTGCTTGGAAGGTTGTCAAACACACAAAGTCAAATGCCATTGTGCTGGTGAAAGGCAACGCCACGGTCGGGATTGGTATGGGACAGACCTCGCGGGTTGATTCCGGTTTCATGGCGGTCAAGCGAGCTGGTGAACGGACTAAAGGGTCGGTGATGGCGTCTGATGCTTTCTATCCGATGCCGGATGGTATCGAGGTTGGTACCGATGCGGGCGTGACGGCAATCATTCAGCCGGGTGGATCAAAGGGCGACGAGGCGGCTATTGAGGCGGCCGACAATGCGAATGCCGCAATGGTCTTCACTGGCCACCGACACTTCAAGCATTAGGGTAAGCGCCCTTATTCGGTAGGACAGGGGTCGTGCGCTCCTGCCATAGAACAGGCGGTACTGACTTCGACGACTTGATACCGAACTGAACCCATAGCAAGGGGCTTGTTGAAAAAGTTAGATACGTTGTTCATGACCCTTCGACTCCGCTCACTGGCATTGCCAGGTTGGGTGACTTGAAAGACAACATGTTGCAGTTTGTCATGCTGAGCGGAGTCGAAGCATGTTTCAATTATCTGGGTTTATTAACAGTCCCCTTGCTGTGGACCACCGACCGAAGTCAAGTAGTCTAGTCCCCAACAAAAACGTAGACAAATATGAATATTATCGTTATCAAGGCGTAATTGTATCAAGTGTTGATAAACAGACTCTTAATCAATGCGGCGTTGTATGTGATGCCGCGAGAAAGAGTAGTATGAATATCGTTGAAATAGAGAATGTCACCAAAACGTTCGGTGAGCACACCGCCGTCGATGATTTGACTCTCGCCGTTCCTCAGGGAAGTATCTACGGTTTTATAGGTCCCAACGGATCAGGGAAGACGACTACGCTGCGAATGATCATGAGCGTTATCTATGCTGACCACGGGATGATCAAGGTATTCGGCGAGCAAGCCAGTGGAGCATGTTCGGAACGTATTGGTTATCTTCCGGAAGAACGTGGGCTGTACAAGAAGATGAAAGTTCGCGAACTTCTTCGTTTTTATGGTGGTCTGAAAAAAGGCGTGCCCATTCATGACGAGGTTGACCGCTGGCTGGAGATGTTTGATCTGACTGAATGGGCCAACAAAAAGGTCGGTGCGCTCAGCAAAGGGATGAGCCAGAAGGTTCAGTTCATATCGACTGTCGTTTCTAATCCGGAGTTGATCATTCTCGATGAACCCTTCACCGGTCTCGATCCGGTCAATACCGATACGATCCGAGCATCAATACTAGACCTGCGAGACAAAGGCGCGACGATCATATTCAGTACGCACGATATGGCCATTGCTGAGAAGATGTGTGATTTTATTTTTATGATCTTCCAGGGCAAGAAAGTCCTCGACGGCACATTGACGTCGATTCAAGGTCAATATGGCCACGACACCCTGCGTATCAGTTGTGCCAATGGCCGTGACGTCTTACATGATATCCCCGGCGTCGATCGTGTCAACGATCATGGCCAGTTGCAGGAGCTTCATATGGTGGCCGACGCCGACCCTCAGAAAATCGTCGCGGAGATAATGTCTCGTACCAGGGTCAATAGTTTTGAAATGTCGACGCCATCGTTACATGATATTTTTGTTCGAATTGCTGGACCGGAAGCAAAGGAGGTGAACAATGCGTAAGATACTCTGGCTCGCCCGTCGGGAATATCTGGCTGCTGTTCGTACCACCGGGTTTATCATTGCGCTGGTGGCTATCCCGATAGTCATGAGCGGCAGTGTCATTGCGATGCTTTTGCTGAAGGACAGAGTTGATACGACCGACCGTACAATTGTCGTCATTGATCGGTCGGGTGTTGTCGCTGACGAACTCATACGCATGGCGCAGGAACGAAACGAAGCGGAGATCATTGATTCGATTTCAGGCAAGAAGGTCAAACCGGCCTATGAGTTCACCATCATTGCTCCTGATACTATTGATCCCGACCAGCAGCGGCTGGAACTGTCGGATAGGATACGCGCCGGTGAGATACACGCCTTTCTGGAGATTGGTCCCGATGTACTTCATCCGCGTGGCGATTCAACTGAGCACACTATTGCGTATCATGCCGAAGGAGCGGCGATAGACGGAATCCCGAGCTGGATGAACTCACCCGTTAATAGACACCTTCGTGCTACGCGGATGATCAAAGCGGGAATGGATAGTAATACCGTCGATGATGCCCTGATATGGCTCAACATCGAGCGAATGAATCCGGTACAGGTCGACGAAGCGGGAGCAATCGTCGAGGCGAAGAAAGCCAGCAGAGGGATTGCCGTCGGTATTCCCATAGGGATGACTATGCTGACGCTCGTAATGATTGCCATCGGTGCTGCCCCGATGCTCAGTTCAGTTATCGAGGAGAAGACACAGAAGATTGCCGAAGTGCTTCTGGGTTCTATGACTCCTTTTCAGTTTATGATGGGCAAGATTCTTGGTGGTATGGCTGTCTCGCTGACAACTTCGGCTGTATATGTTTTGGGTGGCGTTGTTTTCGCACTGAATTCCGGCTTCGTACAATACATACCGTTTCATGTTCTGCCGTGGTTTTTTGCTTTCTTCACACTGGGGATTATCATGTTCGGGTCGATGTTTGGTGCTATCGGTTCACTTTGCAATGATCCCAAAGATGCTCAAGCACTGACCTTCCCGGCCATGTTACCTCTGATGATGACAATGTTTGTTCTTGGCCCTGTCATCAAACAGCCCTTATCCGGTTTTGCTACCTGGATGTCGTTGATGCCACCCTTTGCGCCAACGCTTATGATGCTACGCATGGCAACACCTGCTGGAGTTCCCGGGTGGCAGCCATGGGTGGCGATTACGGGCGTAATAATATGTACGTTTCTGGCAGTATGGATTGGTGGGCGTGTTTTTCGTATCGGGATTCTGCTACAAGGCAAGCCGCCTCGCCTGGCGGACATCGCGCGGTGGATTTTCAAGGGGTAGCAGGCATCGACTGTTTCTTCTTCGAGGATAGTCCGGCATCCACCGCCTGCACACGGACTGGACGGGCCGGACAATCTCCCTCATCCTTGACAAAATAGGACGCAGAAACTATCTTGCCGGTGCGCAATCAAAAACATTGGAGGTATTTTACCATGCGGAAGAGAACGCTAATTCTAATGATGGCTGTTCTTGCAATTGCCTATGCCCAACCAGCCTACGGTGCGACTGAGGTCACGCTTGATCATGTAGACGGGCTGGCGGGCCCGGGACAAATCAAGGCCAATACGCCGATCACCTTTCACATTCGTTACACGTATACGCCTGGCAACGGTAGTGCGATCATCGGCTCGAGCAACGGCTTCCGCGTTTACTCACAAAGCGGGGCGACCTGGCAACCGATCACCTGGGATACTGCCAGCATAGGCTGGAGTAACATTTATGATGGTGGCGTTTTTATGGCTCCGAGATCGGTTACAGGCAGCGGAGCTGATACAATCGGTCTTGGCGGTTTTGCGATGTTCTCACAAGGAATGCGGGACCCGTTTGATAAGGTTGTCTTCAATATCTCGACAGAGGTTGATGAAAACCAAGTCGGAAAGAACCTGTGTCTCGACTCATGTTTCTATCCTCCCAATCAGTGGCTGTGGAATACGAATGGCCCGATGGGAGCTTTCTACCCGCCTTGGGATGGTCCTCACTGCTTCTCGATTGTGCCAGGATGCCCCTGTGGCGATATCACGGATTGCGATGGAGAAGTCAATATTATGGACCTGACCTGGTTAGTGGCTTACCTGTTCACCGGTGGACCACCACCTGATTGTATTCCGGGAGACTGAGCTCCCGGGGGGACCTTGTGGCACCAGCCCAGGGTCACAGACCTCGGGTGGGTGGGGGACTCGGACGGGAAGAGGAAGAATTCTACCCGTTACCTAAGGTTCTGATTAGGGTTTGCGTTAGAACAACAGGAGTCCTGTCGAATTTGAAAACAGATTTCGTCATTACTCAGCTAGTAAAAGAGCTACGTTCAAACATCTTGAATCGCTCCAACTTCAGTAGCGATGAAGGCACCTCTTGTGTCTGGCGATGAGACTGTCTATATTCCCCGAATGAAAACAATTGATTTGCGATCTGATACTGTGACGCGGCCGACTCCGGCCATGCTCCAGTCTATGATGACCGCCGAAGTGGGGGATGATGTTTTTGGTGACGATCCCACCGTTAATGAACTCGAACGATACGTTGCGGAATTGTTCGAACGCGAGGCATCAATCTACATGCCGTCGGGAACGATGGCCAATCAGGTTTGTCTGAAGACACATTCGACTCCGGGCTGGGAGTTGCTCTGCGACCGGGATTGTCATGTCGTCAACTATGAGGCGGCTGGACCGGCAATACACTCTGGATTGCTGGTGAACTTGTTAACCACCAAACGAGGTATGGTCACTGCCGAGATGGTTCGGGAGAATGTTCGCCCGATCAATCTGCACTGTCCCCTTACCAAGATGGTGACGTTGGAGAACAGCCACAACCGTCATGGGGGTACGATCCTGCCACAGGACGAAATCCTGCGTGTACGGGAGGTCTGCGACGAGTTTGGCCTTATTTTGCATCTTGATGGCGCCCGTATCTGGAATGTCAATATTGCCTCCGGTCTGTCGCTGCCGGAGTTGACGAGGCCGTTTGATTCTGTCTCAGTGTGTTTGTCAAAAGGTCTGGGCGCTCCGGTGGGTTCAATGATTCTGGGTACTATTGAGTTTGTAGAACGTTGTCGTCGAGAGCGTAAACTGTTTGGTGGTGGTATGCGTCAAGCTGGCATTCTTGCCGCCGCAGGTCTGTATGCTCTGAAGAACAATCTCGCACGCCTGGCCGAGGACCATACCAATGCTCGGATTGTTGCTGAGGGTCTGAATGGGCTAAGCGGTTTCACTGTCGATTTGAGTCGTGTCGAAACCAACATCGTGCTGGCCGATATTGCAGAACCGGAGACAGCCGAATCGGTGCTGGCAAAGATGCAGGAGGTCGGTGTTTGGGCGGTACCTTTTGGTCCGATGCGTATTCGTATGGTGACGCATCTCGATGTCAACCGGTCGGATTGCGAGGAAGCTTTAGCCCGTATCGGTAAGGTCTTTGTCTGAGTCTCAGTGACATATCATGACCCGAGAAACCAGGACAAGAAGACGTCCACAGCCCTTCGGCTCCGAGTTGGTTTTCGTGGCGCAGTTCTTTGCGGCATGTATGATTCTGCTTTCTCTCTCACGACTGGTTTTCTTTATAGTCTATCACTATGATTACACCGATGTACCTCTGGGGGAAACATTGCTCGGGTTTCTCCACGGCCTGAGATTTGATGCATCGGCGACAGCCTTTGGTGTGGTCGTGGTTCTCATTCTGTCCCATCTGCCCTTGATTAACCGGTTCCGCCTTTTTCGCTGGCTGTGGATAGTCGTGGCGCACGTCGTATTCGTGATATTCTTCCTCATGTCTTTCGGTGATCTGCTCTATTTCGCTCACGCCCGCAAGCGCCTGGGTTACGAAGCGTTTGCCTACCTTGACCTGTCTATGCTACCGATTGCCGGAGCAGCCATGAAGGAATCCCCTCTTATCTTTATTGCCGCATTCCTGTTTTTTTTCATTTTTCTGGTAGCGGCGTGGTGGAATGTGAGAAAGCTACAGCCCGGTCGGAATTCATTCCGGTCATTTCGTCAGTGGGTAATTGTTGTCCTGGCTTTAGGGGCACTGGTGCTCATGGCTCGTGGCGGCTGGCAACGTGTACCCTTGCGACCAGCTGATTCATCCGTCAGTCGCTTCCGTCCGGTGAACCTTCTGACAGTTAACGCTCCCTACATGGCCTTTAGGACACTCCAGTATGGGAAGGATCGTATCCTTCTTATGGATAGTAGTAAGGCACAGGAGATCGTTCTGAAGATGTTGGGCAGGGATATCGAAGGTCTGCCGCTTTCGGATTACCCTCTTTTTACCAGGGTCGGGGCTGACCCGCCCGATTCGATCCGTCCGTACAACGTGATCCTTATTCTAGTCGAGAGCCTTACGGCCAAGTTCACTGTGGCTGGAGGAGATACTCTTGGTGTGATGCCGGAGTTCTCCCGTCTGGCCGACCACGGATTTCTCTTTGACAGGTTTTTCGCTGCCGGATTCCGGAGTACTTCCGGATTGTTCTCCGCGCTCACCGGTATACCCGACCAACCTGGTGCTCCGGTTATGCGCCGTCCCGAGCTTCAGAATAGATTCAGTTCTATCAGTGTTTTGGTCGGTGAGCAGGGTTACAAGAACATCTTTGTTACCGGAGGACACCTCGACTTTGACAATCTTGACGACATGCTGCTCCAGGAGCAGTTTGACCTCGTAATGGGAGTGAACGAGATTGAGGGCTTTGGGCAACCGCGCCATATGTGGGGATATGATGATGAACAAATCTATCGTTGGCTTCATGAGGAGATACTCGGGTGTGGGGAACAACCAGTTTTTGGATACGTAATGACCATATCCAGTCATTCCCCATACGACGTTCCTGATGAGAAATATGAACGTTTCAATTCGAATGATTCCCCTGAGTACAAGTACTTGAATGCTCTTCATTATGCGGACTGGGCTTTGGGCCGGTTAATGTTTTGGGCTGCCCGCGACGGCTACCTCGACCGAACGATATTTATCATCACCGGCGACCATACCTACCACAAGCGGCTGAATCTCTACGAAAACCAGCATGTTCCATTACTAATCTATGCTCCCGGGATTGTCGAACCCGGGCGCAGATCGACGATTGGCTCACACACCGATATTCCGGCTACCATTGCCGGGCTGCTGGGGCTTCCGCACCATGCTACAATGGGCCGAGATCTGATGGCTGTTCCCGAGGATTGCGGTTTTGCCTACTGGATATCGGGGATGAAGATCGGTTGGACGCAGGGAGAGCATATTGCCATTATGGACCTTAGCCATAAACTCCCGCTTGTCTATGATCTGGCCGGAGGAGATTTCTCTACCGACGTGGCTTACACTGATACCGTTCTGGCGAGATCGTTGTGGGAGAAGGCTGTTGCTTTCTACACTCTGGGCTGTGACCTTCTGGTCAAGGATCGAATTTACCCCGACCCACAACTTCAGGAAGACTGTGACACCATCCGGCCTTAAGGCAGAAGGAGGAAACGAGATATGCCATCAAACAAACTCACCATTCTCGGGTCTGCGTCGGGAGTGCCGCAGGCAGATCGAAATTCATCTGGCCATATTCTGAGCGTCAGTGGAAAACTTACCCTAATCGACTGCGGGGGAGGAGTGACGTCTTCATTTCTGCGACGAGGGTTCGATCCGCTCAATGTGGATCGGGTATTCATAAGTCATACCCACCCCGACCACGTTTGTGATTTGCCGCTCTTTCTCCAGATGATTTACCTGGCCGGACGCAGCCGGACGTTGGACGTTTTTGTTCCCGATGAATTCACAGAGCCGCTCGCGGCCTATCTCAATGCGGTTTACCTTATACCTGAAAGGCTGCCGTTTGAACTGAACATTATCGGCTACAGTGACGGTTTCGAATTCGATGAAGAGTTCCGCTTGAAGGCCATCGCCAATTCGCATCTCGAGAAATACTCCGACCCGATATCCCGGTTTGGTTTGCCCAACCGGATGCAGGCGCATTCATTCCAGCTTGAAGTGGGGGAGAAGCGGTTGTTCTATTCTGGTGACATCGGGAGTCTTGACGATATTCGCGATCATCTTGACGGCAATGATCTAGTTGTGACCGAGATGACACATGTCGATGCCGAGAAGTTTTTTGAGTTTGCGGCTACCATTGATGTTGGGGAGTTTGTGATTACACATTTTGGTAGCAATGACGAGGTGTTGAAGCTGAACCAGATGGCGCGCAAGATCGGGATGGACAATTTCTGCACTGCCATTGATGGGATGGAGTTTCAGTTATAGGGGAAAAAAAGGTCGCGGCACTACCGTTCGGTTGGATCAAATATCTCGATCTGAGGTCCGTTGCCTTCGCCTTCATCGTCTTCTTCCCGTTCGTCTTCGCTCATGTAGATGACATGCTCGATATTATCCCGACCGTCAGCATTTTGAAACTGCGTCACGATATGTCTGCCGATCAGGCGGCTACCCGGGTTGATCCACTCCTTGTCGAGCCAATGACGTTTTATAACCCAGCCACAACCCCCGAAAATTACTGCCAGCAACGAACCCATAACGATGAAACTTAAAGTATCCAACAGCGATCTTCTCCCATCCAGCCCATAAACCAAACTACGGGTCTTCGAACCCTATACCAAGATAATAAACAAGAGGCGATCAGTCAATCAGAACCAGCGCAGCTTGCCCACCTCGGGAATCTCGCGGGACATCTGTTCGGCGATATCTTCCATATTGTTGGCCAGGTCCTCCAGAACCTCAGCCTTCTTTTCCAGTTTCTCGGCTCGTTTCTCAAGCTTCTCGGCTTCACGGTCCATGTCGTATTCAAGATCATCTTCGTCGTATGACGTAAAGATCATCTTAACCACGCCCCCAACCGCTTTCATACCCAAGGCTGCGCCAGCGATACCGATCTGAACTCCTTCCCAGCCAATCTTCTTAGCCCTGGCAACGATCTCCATGACTGTGTCACGATATTCCTTCACCAGTTTTTGTTGGTCAGCATCAAGTTTGACCTGTTTGTCATTGATGATTAGTTTGTACTCTTCGGTAATTTCAATCGTCTCAAACTTGCGTCCATCGTGGGACAGAAAGAGTGAGCCGTCATCAATTTCGTACTCAACGTCGTCCATTTGCCATTCGTGCAGGTTAGTAATGGAAATGTCCCGCCCGCCGCAGTTACCGTTCTGAACCGGCGCGATGCTCAGTAGTATGGCCAGCAATACAATTGTCAATGTCTTCATTCCGAATCCTCCGATAAGTTTCTATACCCTGTCTCTACGAAGGGAAAGCTGCGATGTTTCAGTCTGATAGACGAGTAGCGTTCATTCTGGCAGACAGAAGTTCGTGGCC
The DNA here is from genome assembly GCA_019038695.1 of Candidatus Zixiibacteriota bacterium. Classification (NCBI taxonomy): domain Bacteria; kingdom Pseudomonadati; phylum Candidatus Zixiibacteriota; species Candidatus Zixiibacteriota bacterium. Next base: position 50,656 of record JAHOYZ010000039.1, on the reverse strand, counting down.
ATATTGAAAGAATCGATCATTCTGAAGGGTGTTCGCCAACTCGAAGTAGATCACGGGAATACGATTGTAGTAGAATCTAACCCTTGCCATTAGATCGTCTCCGATCGGGAGGTCGTAGCGATTCACAATATCCCTTAGAAAATCGTCTCCGAATTCTCCCCACCACAGACAGAAATCGGCGGCCGGATCATAGAAACCAACTTCATCAAAATCTATCACCTGAAGATGATCGAGTTTCTTCGGTAGCAGGACGTTTTCATCCCCCAGATCACCATGGATTAGAACCACAGGGACTTTCATTGTTACCGCATCGGACAGAAACAGTTCATACTGGTTTATCATCCATTCACGTTCGTCGGGTTTCAGGAGTGGGAGCAGGCGCGTCTTGATTTTCTCGAATGAACCACGAACGTTATTCACTATGTCCTGCCAGGAAATCGACCTGAGTCCGATTTCGATACAATCAGTTTTTTCAATTGAGTGGAGTCGAGTGAGGAAATCCCCAAGCAGTTCAGCGACAGTCCGCCGATCATTCATTGAAAGTTGGCTGATCCGTTGTCCGAAGAACATCCGGTAGCAACGGACGTGTCGGGCCGGGATATCCTCTGTATTGACATCAAAAAGTGGGACAGGGATTTCGTGCGGGTTCACGCGGGGGCGGATCAGGTCAAACAACCTGTTCTCGAACGTAAACCTCTCCGTACTTGTCTCGTTGGCGTTCTTTGGGAAACGAAAGAGCAACTCGTTGTTGACGGCAAATACAGAATGATCGCCGCCGCCCAGATACTCGATTTCGGAAATTTCCAAATCAGGTAAGGCTGTCTGCACAACTTGTCGGGCAGAGGAAACATCTAAGGGAGTGATTAGTCTGTTTTCATCCATACGGATCGGTTCGCCTGATCTTGGTCGAGAGTTTTATCCAATATACGGGATGGGGCTTTTTTGAACAAGGTTTTGCAGAAGATGGTTAGGACTTGCCTCAATGGGTCCGAACTGATATGTTCATTACAGCAATGACGATATCATGAAGTTCCAGATTCAAAAAGGAGAGAAGATCATGCGCAAATGTATTCAGCAAGGGTTATTGTTCTTCACATTCTTTGTCATTCTATTTGGATCTGTCCAGGCGCAGGAGTCTATAGCGGAGGAAACAGCAGCAATAATACCGCAATCCACGGTGACGTCAGTGAAACCGGATTTTCTCCCGCCGTCGGAAGTTGCCGAGTTTCTAGGTGTTCGCTCAGTCGGTGGCCGCAATTTTATGAGATGGGAGATGCCAGATGGATTTCATCAGGTAGAAATTCGTCTGAACGATGCCGCGAACATCTTGGTCCTCTCGGGTGAAGTGGCTGATGTTGATCATGTGGTGGCATTGATTCACAAGGCTGATGTACCACCGCGCCAGATTGAGATAGAGGTCAAGATCATCGAAGTGAGCACTTCTAAGGCGCGTGACATCGGCCTTGATTGGGAGCAAGCACTGGACAGGGCTAATCCCCGACTTTCCTACCGCTATTCCAAAGATAAGGATGACGCTCGGCGGACAAGTGTGGCCAACGGGTGGAGGGTGAATTCTTCAACGGACAAAAGACAGAGCATTAGGTCAGACTTGGATTTCATGTCCACCATAGATTTGGATGACATACTCAGTATTCTTGACGAATCCGGCGCCGCCCGGATTCACACCGCACCGCACGTTCTGACCCTCAATAACCGTCGTGCTACGATTCTTGACGGACAGCGCGTAACCTATGTTACTCGCTATGCTGCCTACACCAATCTTTTTGAGACAGACTCTCTTGATGCCGGTCTGACTCTGAGCGTACTGCCCTCGTTGGGTGAAAGTGGTTACATCACTCTTCAGATCAACGCGGAGCTAACTACGTTGAGCGAGTCGATTTCAGGTAGTCCGGTAAAAGACGGTCAGATGATAGAGAACACTGTCATCGTCAAGGATGGTGAGTCAGTGCTACTGGGTGGCCTGTCCCGAACGGTCGAACGGAAGAGTGTCAAGCGATTCCCGATACTTGGTCATATTTTGCCTTTCTTGTTTTCGCGTGACACCAAAACCAACGAAGAGATCAAAAGCTACATGATTTTGACTACACACGTGGTCGATTTCAACACGGCTCTTGATGAAGAAACGAAGAGCATAATGGAGGGGGAATAGAATAACGAATAACCACCTGGTGGATGGGTTCCAAGGGTCAGGATTCTTTCGGTCCTGATCTCTTTTGCGCGTTGACTGACGGAAATGTTTGGCTTTTTTCGACCCCTTGATTATCTTGGCTGGTAATTGCATGACTAAAGGTGTCGAAATATTGGCCCGGGTATACCGGGGAGAGGCCGTCGAGGCAATCCATTACGGAGTAATTGCCGTAGTTGATGGTGACGGGAGTTTGACTCATTTTGTGGGCGACCCCCATGAACCGTTTATGACGCGTTCCTCCATTAAGCCGTTCCAACTGATGCCGTTGCTTGTGAGCGGTGCCGCCGACAACTACGGTTTCACACCACGTCAACTGGCCGTAATGTGTGGTTCTCATACCGGCAGTAACGACCATCATCAGGTGATCTCATCCAATCTTGATCTGTCCGACTCCGGCCCCGATAATCTTCTTTGTGGCAGTCACTGGCCGTTGGGAATGCAGATCGATAAGAAATACCCGATGGCTGGTGAAGATAAGGACCCGGTCCGGCATAATTGCTCCGGCAAGCACTCTGGTTTTCTGGCTCTGGCCCAATTCCTGGGCGATGCCAAAGAAGAATATCTCAACCCCGACAGCAAGACTCAGCAGATGGTAAAGGGGACCTTGTCCGATTTCTGCGAATACCCGGCTAATAAGATGCCCGTTGGGACCGATGGTTGCAGTGCTCCGAATTGGCCTCTGCCGCCATATAATCTTGCTCTAGGATTCAAGAAGCTGGCTAATTGTCAGGCCCATGCAGGGGTTAGCGCCGACATACTCGCAAGGATTCGACAGGCAATGACAACATATCCCGAAATGGTGTCGGGTGAAAAACGTCTTGATCTTGATCTCGCTCGTTCGTTTCCGACTCGGCTCATTTGCAAAGTGGGTGCGGAGTCGGTCGAGGCTATCGGGTTATCTGATCCACCGCTGGGAATAGTGGTAAAGATTCACGATGGCAACCAGCGCGCGCTTGGGGCTGTGTGTGTTTCGGTTCTGAAGCAGTTGGGTATCATTGAGAATATCGAAGACTATCCGCTGCTGGCCAGACATGAGCGTCCGGAAATCCGCAATTATCGCAATATTCTGACCGGTCATGTGGTGACCGAGTTTAAACTTCGAGAGGTCTAAGTGATTTTATACGGACATAGTCATTTGGGACTTAAGTACCACCGTCGGCGTGTAAAACGACATAGTTAATCTGTCTCCTGTGAACAGCGAAGGTACGGAAACCAATCACAACAGGAGTTACTAATGCCCAAAAGACATCAACCAGTCGAACCTCACCGCGTCAAGTCGGTGGAACCAATCAAGCGCCTCTCCGCTCACGAACGGGAGCAGAGGATTACAAAGGCGCGATACAATATCTTCAAGATCGACGGACCGGATATTTTCATAGACCTTCTCACCGACTCCGGCACTACGGCTATGTCGGCGCGTCAGTGGGCGGCGCTGATGCTTGGCGATGAAACCTACGCCGGTGCGTCCTCGTTCCGTAATTTTGAGCGCACGGTGCAGGATATATTTCGCAAGAAGTACGTAATCCCCTGCCATCAAGGAAGGTCGGCAGAAAACCTGATGTTTAGTACGATCCTGAAAAAAGGAAAATACGTGCTGAACAATACCCACTTTGATACTACTCGTGGCAATACGCTGCATAAGGGCGGCATCCCCATTGATCTTCCATGTCCGGAGGCTGCCACCGACGAAGTGATACCGTTCAAAGGTAATATGGACACCAAACGTCTGCAGGAGTTCATCGTCGAACACGGGCAGGCGTCGGTAGCCATGGTCATAATGACTGTAACCAACAACTCCATCGGCGGCCAACCGGTATCAATGGCCAATATCCGGGCGACCTCGGAAATCTGTCGAGCGCACAATATCCCGTTCTTCTTTGACTGTGCACGGTTTGCTGAAAACTGCTATTTCATTAAACGGGACGAATCCGGCTGGGGGGAAAAACCGATCGAGACTATTGCTCGGGAGATGTTCGAATGCTGTGATGGCGTAATGATGTCAGCCAAGAAGGACGGTATGGCCAATATCGGGGGATTCATTGCGCTCAATGATGGAGCTTTGTATGAACAACTAACCCAACTGATGATTATCATTGAAGGTTTTCCGACTTATGGCGGACTGGCTGGTCGTGATCTCGAAGTTCTATCTATTGGTCTGCGCGAGGTACAGGATTTCGACTACCTCCATTTCCGCATCAGCCAGGTGGCCTATTTCGGTGAACAGATCAAACGGGCAGGTATGCCGATTGTCGAACCTACCGGCGGCCATGCCGTGTTTATTGATGCCGGGGCTTTGCTTCCTCATATCAGGCCGAACCAGTTTCCCGGCCAATCTCTTACAGTCGAGTTCTATCGTGAGGGGGGAGTGCGAGTTGTCGAGATAGGTTCGCTCATGTTTGGCGGCAAAGATCCTAACACGGGTGAGGAGTTTATGGCACCACGCGAATTGGTGCGGATGGCTATGCCCAGAAGGGTCTATTCCAACACACACTATGACTATGTAGCTGATATCGCTGCCGGCATCGCCAACCGACGTGACTCGTTGGCCGGGTATCGGATTGTCCGTCAGACAGCTTTCCTGCGGCACTTTACTTGCGATCTGGAGTCTTTGGCCCATGAAAAAGTGGTCACATGACGAGATCGCTACGAATCGTTCCCATCGGTGTGCTTCTAATTAGCTTGCTGGTCATAGGGCTCGTTATGGTTGGTTGTGGAGTTAGGATTGAAACCGGCCAGACCAACGAGGAAGCAGTGGCTTCCTCCGAGACCAGAGCGCGAGGTATTCGATCCAATTGGGCACGACGGGTTGATAACACCGCGCCCGGAGAAGTAGCCAATTTGCTCAGGAACTACGTCGATTCTACCTCGGGATCATTGCTGGACTATGGATGGAGGCTCGAAGAAAGATGGCTTGAGGGCAATGCCGGACGGGGAGAGGCTATCCCTGACAACGAGATACACGAGGTCATCGACTCCTGGATTGGTCGTGAGCGTCCCATTCTGAAAGCTTGGGAAGATAACATCGAATACACTTGGGAGTTGATACGCCAGCAGGCGTATTATGATGAGCGGCAGATGAATGCTATTCAAGGGGTGATCGACCAGTACTACAGTGTATACAGTGGTGTTATGTATCCCAACGGTACGGTGGAAGATTATGGCGATTGGTTACGGTCGCTGCAGATCGAGATGGAATCTGTCAGTCAGAACTTATTTCGGGAACTGGAGTAGGTGATCTGTCACCTTTGTGAACAAGTTTTCATGCTTTACCGGAAGGTTTGCACCACTTGTCCCGGATAAGGGTTGATTTAAAGGGAGCTCTTTGTTGTCGTATGGTGTGTAATGGCAACAGTTTAGACAATAAGAAGCCTTTAGGTCCGGTTTGGGCGGGCAAATTGCAGGAAAAGTGGTCCCAGGGTCTCCCAGCTTGACTTTTTGCAGGGAACCTTTTATAATCTGGCGATTTATACAGATGGAGGATTTTCTATAGACCGTACGGCTAAATTGGTTTTGGTTCGAAGACAGTAGTAAGATTAGTACTTTCAGAACTAGGGCCCGATGCCGTAGGCTATAACCTCTGCGGTAAGGGCCGGGTTTGTACCCGGTTTCTTATGACGTGTAGACTGTGTAAATCATTCATCTTGCTTTGCCTTGTAATTCTATTGGGCGTGTTGTCGGTCAATGGAGCCGACCTCCAGGTAGTATCCTCTTCCGACACACTGTTCCATTTTGTTCTTACTTTAGATGACGACGACCTCCTTTCTCATGCGGAAACCGATTCTCTGCAATCGCACTTCTACTCAGTACAAGTTGGTCTTCCACATTTAGCTCAGCCTCACCTGAGATTTGCAGAGGGCAGATCGCTCGGGAGCATGGATGCCACGAAAATGGCTGTGGAGATGTCTTCAACTTCTCATCCTTTGGTTGAGGTTTTACCTCCGCGCACAATCCGAGACCGCAGGTTAGTATCGATAAATATTTATCCTGTGACCGGCTCCATGATGTTCCACGAGGTGGAAGTACAGCTTTCTTTCGATGGCGGTCGCTCGATTGTAGGAGCGCCTGCAAACGATCCTTTGTTTGACCGCATTTTCAAAGCGGCGGTAGCAAATTATCAGCAGTTCCGTCAGTGGCAGGTTCCAGTTCGTGTGATGGCCAAACCTACAGCGAGTGTCGGACCCTTTTCAGGGGCGGAAGAATGGTACCGGATTGAGGTCAACCAGACTGGTCTTTATGGCCTTACCGGAACACAGCTGGAGGAGGCCGGGGTGAACCTGGGCAACCTGTCGAGCGACCACATTCATCTTCTAAATGGTAGTGGATTGATTCTGCCCATCAACAATAATACAGATCGTCCGACGCTTGAAGAAATTTCGATCATTGTGGCGGACGGTGGTGACGGTCTATTTGGTCACGATGACACTGTTTTCTTCTTCGGCGAAGCAGTGGATCGCTGGCTCTACCAGGTTGCTTATGTGCCACGTTTCGTCAACAATGTCTATGAAAATGCCAACGTCTACTGGTTGAATATATCCGACGACACTCCGGTACGCATGTCAGAGGTCGGAGCCTCACCCGAGTTGCCGACTGATACATTAGTCACTACTTTCCGACGCTATCGGCATAGTGAGCAAGACAACATACTTCGAAAGCTAAAGAACGGTCGACTGTCTGATTATTATACGTGGTATTGGACGGACTCCACCTTGCTGGAGTTGTTCGTGACGACTCCGGGTGCTGTCGAGGGTGCGCGGGCACGGATCAAGACCGATGGTCGAACTTACAATCCCGGTTATATGGACTTGTGGGTGAATGGCGTTCCAGCCGTTGATACGTGTAATCAGTTCAATTGTCGGTTTGGGGTTTCATCTTTGCATGATGGGTTGAACGAGATTCGCATTGATCTACATGGTAGCACGGAGGCGGATCCGTTTTTCAACTATCTCAATATCGAATACATAAGTTTGCTGGTGCCCGAAGGAAACGTCCTGGATATCACATTGGAGCCATTTGCGGGGCGGGCGCGAATGGATGTAGTTGATAACTTTAATGCTCCGTTGATGATTCTCAATCTGGCCGATCCACACCACCCCACTTTGCTGACAGGAGTCGAGCATTCTGGCGGCAGTGTTTCATTTTCAGCAATGATCGATCCCTTACTGAGTAATCGGTTCTACCTGGCTCGTCGTTCGGGTCCGCTTGCACCGCTGTCCATTGAACGATCCTGGCCGACTGATCTGTATGCGACTGATAGGCAGGTGGATCTCATTATCATATCTTCCAGAGATCTAATTGGTGCTCTTGATGAGTATGTCGAATATCGGCAGAACGGTGAACGATCAATCTCGGTGGTGGCGGTAGAAGATATTTATGACAACTTCTCCTGGGGATTGTTTGACCCAGCGGCTATCCGGGATTTTCTCAAGTATGCCTACGAAAGCTATCCAACTCCAGCGCCATCATCTGTATTGCTTGTTGGTGATGGCACCTACGACTACCTCGATCACTTTGGTACCGGATTTGTCAACCGTGTGCCGTCGTGGATATTGCCGTCGGAGGAGTCTACTTCCGACGATGCCTATGTGTATTTTGGCACCTATGGGCTGCTTGATAGTGATACCACTTATATGACCGGAGATCGTGGTTTTGACATGTTGGTAGCTCGTTGGCCGGTACGAACGGTGGAAGAAATCAATACTATCGTGGCCAAGAGCAAACACTATGAGTCACCGTCCAACCTTGGTCTCTGGCGTAATCGGATAACGTTTGTTGCCGATGACGAACACACCGATACCGGCCACGATGAGACTTTCCATGCCAACCAGACTGAACAGCTGTCGCGGGGATACACGCCTCGGAGTTTTCTGCGTAATAAGATATATATATGGGACTACCCCTTTGTGGGACGGTACAAACCAACCGCCAACCCTGATATCGTGGCGGCATTCAATAATGGTTCATTAATTATCAACTACGTTGGTCATGGCAATCCCGAACTCTGGGCTCATGAGCATGTTTTTACCCGTCTGGAGGATTTACCCCAGCTGAGCAATTATGATCGTTTGCCCTTGGTATTTGTGGCCTCATGTGCCATCGGTTTTTTCGATGAACCACTTAATGATGCGATGGCCGAAGATTTGTTGGTCCACCCCGCAGGGGGGGCTATTGGAGTGATCAGCGCGGCTCGCATTGTCTATTCGAGTGACAATGCCGTATTTAATCAGACTGTGTTCAGCGCTCTTTTCGAAGATGATTCGTTGACCATAGCCGAGGCTATGTATCTGGCAAAGTTACGTCGCCAATATGCCAATCCCGATTCACCGATACCGGTTACAAATGACCGCATTTATGTATTTTTCGGGGATCCGTGTCTGAGTCTGGGGCAACCTCGTCTGGACATTGAAATCACCACCTGTCCCGATAGTTTAATCGCGCTTGACCGCGCCCGGGTAGCAGGAAGGGTTATAAATCACGACGGGCAAACATTAATGGCCGATGGCCAATTGTCGATCAATATCTACGACTCGGATCGTCCCAAGACATACCGTAATATTGATTACTTTGTATCCGGTCCTACTCTGTACCGAGGTACGACTGCAATAACCGCTGGAGATTTCGATTTTGAGTTCGTAACGCCGCTTGATGTTGGCTATGGTGGTCATGGCGGCCGCATTGTGCTCTATGCTCAATTGGGCAACACCGATGCTATCGGTCTGGCTGATTCGTTGCGCATCGCAGACAACGCGGCTGCCTCGACAGATTCTACCGGACCGGAGATCGAATACGGTCTGGAGGGCAGCAATCAGTTTGTAAGCGGTGACGTGGTTCTTCGCAGTGATCGACTGGAAATTGTCCTGACCGATCCGAGTGGCGTGAATTTGTCTGGGGCGCTGGGGCACGGAATAACTCTTACCATCGATGGACAATCGGAGAACCAGATCGATTTGACCAGCAGTTTTAGTCACGATCAGGGTGATTTCTCCACTGGCAGTCTGGAGTATCCGCTTGACGAACTGGAGCCCGGTCGACACACTTTCAAGGTCAAGGCCTGGGACAATGCCAACAACTCGTCGAGTACCGAGTTTGTGGCCGAGATTATGGTCTCCTCAGAAGCGGCTATTGCCGACCTTCTCAATTTTCCCAATCCCATGAATGACATGACCCGATTTTCCTGCCGTTTGACACAACCGATGAAACGGCTGTCTCTGGCGATATTTACGCTCTCAGGTCGAAAGATCAAAACCTTTGAACGGTACCCCGTAGAAGCGGGCTATTTTGACGATATAATATGGTATGGACTTGATGCCGCCGGCGACCGGGTCGCAACCGGTGTCTATATCTATAAAGCGATTGCTGTCCCTTCGAATGGGGGAGAAGTAGTCGAAGCACTTGGAAAAATAGTAGTTGTGAACTGATAGTATTAGGAGACTGTTTATGCTCACGAGACACGTTGTTACTCTTGTCCTCACATGTTTGATCGTCACCGCTCTGGCCACCAGCGGCCAGGCACAGGTCTCGAGCGCTTCAGCTCTTTTCCTTCGCATTGCACCTGGAGCCCGAGCGGCTGCAATGGGTGAGTCATTCGTGGCGGTTGCTGATGATGCCACCACAACATACTGGAACCCGGCTGGTCTCGGAGCCTACCCGCTTTCGGATTCATGGAAGGACTCCCGAGTTCCCAATCATCTTCGGCCGTTGCGAAGCATGGTGGCCCTGAGGAAAGGGACTGGCTCGGACTACCAATCCTATGAAATATGGGCCATATCCACTCAAGGACTTGTACGGTATGATTATCGCAATTGGTACACAGAGGAAATATTCAATACCCGTACCGATCAGACTGTATCTCAAAAGGTCACTCGTTATTTCAACGAAAAGGACGAAGAGCGGCTCGCAGCCCGAGTGGCTGTCGTGGCTGAGGCCAACAGCCCTTACAGCAAACAGGAGCTACTGCAGCTTAGGGATAACATTATTGCAAGCATTCCCGAGGATTATCCCCGCCTCTCAGCAATTACTGATGATTTTGATACCCTGACGGCGGCCTACGACGAGTGTCGTATCAACTGGGATAGGTTCGAGACTGCCCGTAAGAATTACAATGACGGCATGAAAGATTCGGTCTTGTCTGAGGTTGAGTGTGATCGCATAAACATAGCGATTGAAAATGCCAGATCAAGATTCATTCCCGAAGAACTGAAGATTCCCTATGCAGCTCTGTTTGAGGGCGAACTCACCTGTATTGTTTCAGGCGAGAAGTCCCTTCTGGTAGGAACGACAAACGGTTTGTATTTCTACAATGGAAAAACCTGGCGGACTATGACCGAACTCGATGGTCTGCCTTCTTCGGAGATTACTGCGCTGTATACCTCACCAGGTTTGATATACGTTGGCACTAGCAAGGGTCTGGTCTCTTTTGCTGGAGCCAAGGTGATACCTGTCACTGGTTCTGAGAGTTTACCAGGCGGTCGGGTTAGTGCTGTTGGTCCCGGATTCAGCAGCCAACATGAATGGGTCGTGATCGATAACGACTTATACTCATTTAACGGCGATACCTGGTCAAACAGCTTTGCCTATACGGTGGTGTTGGATGACACCCCAGAGTCAATTGCCGACAAGTTCGCAATCTATGGCCTGGAAGCTGAAAAAAGTGAATTCATCGCAAAGATGCTTGACATTAACCAGCGGCCAGACGAGCCATCACCGGAAGCCGGTCTGGAAGATGTGTTGGTTGATCCGTCAAAAGCTACGGAGGTTGTACAGTCCGATAGTGTCACTGAAGCCACCGAGGTTGTTCTGTCAGACAGTGTTGGTGGAGTAATTGAGGTTGTTCCGTCAGATAGTGCTGGTGAAGTAACTGAGGTTGTTCCGTCAGATAGTGCTGGTGAAGTAACTGAGGTTGTTCCGTCAGACAGTGTTGGTGAAGCATCTGAGGATGTTGATGTGTTGCCGGAGACTTCTGTTGAAGATACTGCTCTGGTGATAGATGAAACCCTTGAGCAGATGGATTCAGTCACTACCTCCGAGGTTCCGGCGATGCCTGCCCGACCGGTTGATATGGATGCTCTGAGAGCTGGCGATGTTATTTTGGTTCCCTATGTGGCCCGGATTAGAGGGGATGCGACCAGCATTTACTCTGCTGGTGACAGAACATGGCTGGGTACAGATTACGGATTAGTGTTACTCTCTGGTGATTCGTCGCGCATTCTCGGTTATGGTGAACACGTTGTTGCCGAGGGAGAAACACTCGATAGTAACTTGATCGGTCTAAGGTGGGGTGAAGAAATAGATCCCGATGATGCGAACCTATACCGCGAAGCTCTCATCGCGATAAATGATTTGGACGACGGTACTCTCCAAATAGGTGATACAATCAAAGTATATCGCAACGCTCTGGCATCCCGAATCAACAAGATCACGGGGAGTGGCAAGTATGTTTACCTTGCGACTGCCAATGGTCTCAGATTCTTTGACAAAGAGAAAAAGCGAGTGATGAGCGTGAATCGGATGGGGCTTGACCGGTCGAATGCCATCAACGTGATAATGATTGGTGACGAACTCTGGATGGCCAGCGAAGATAGAGTTGTTGCCAAAGCCAATGCACGTTCGGAGTATTCCCTGATGCATGTTAACTGGTTGCCCGAACTTGATCTTGCCGACGACATTTATTATGAATTCTTTTCAGGTGTACATCATCTACGTGGTTGGGGTACAGTCGGTTTCAATTTTACATACCTGACATATGGGTCCATGCCGTATACCGACGAGCAGGGTCACGATGCTGGTATGGGGGAGGCGTACGAGTTTGCCGTCGGGCTATCCTACGGCGCTTCTCTGACCCAATCGCTCAAAGGTGGTATCTCAGCCAAAGTGTTGTATTCCCACCTATCTGAAGTGGGCGAGCTTTCAGGAGAGGAATCGGGAGGTTTTGGTGATGGCACCGCTACCGGAGTCGCGCTCGATCTGGGATTGCTCTACCACATGACACCACGGTTGAATCTTGGCATGAGCATCACCAACATCGGACCGGAGATCCAGTACAGTCAGGATGCACAGAGTGATCCATTGCCGCGTAACCTCGCAATTGGATTCGCATACAAGCTCCTGCGATCGGACTACAACCGTCTGTTGATCACCGGCGAACTGAATAAACAACTAGTTTCCATTGGCAGTTTTAATGAAGAGATCAAAGAGACAATCATTAACACTGGAGCAGAGTTTGTTTATGCTGACCTGATTGCTCTCAGAGCTGGATACAAGCATGATGAAGACGGGAAAATTAAGATTCTCACTCTTGGTGTCGGTCTTACGCTGATGGACCGCTTCGGATTTGATTTCTCTTATATTCCCAGCAATAACGAGTCAATATTGGCGAACACCTTGCGTATGTCACTTTCTGTGAGACCATAATTTGTCCAAAGACATGGGAGTCTGAGTTTGAACATAGGATTGTTTGATCTTCGCCAGATAGTAGTGGTGGCGGCCTTGCTGGTCGCCACCACCAACGTCGCCGCCGGTGACAAAGCTTTGCCTATTTTGAGTCGTCAGGCCGTCACCACTGACCCCGGCGATAATCATGTACGTCAACGCTGTCTCACGCCAGAGGTAAAGGATCCGATCGACCTCGGGGTAAAACGAGACAGATCCTGGTCCCTGCCCAGCCAGGCGCTTGATGCCATGGCCGACAGGACTATCGAAGTCCTGGTGCTGCGGTTTGATTTTCAGCGGGAAGACACCGACGATCCCAATACTACCGGTCGAGGTGTAATCGACTTAAGCAATCCCCTGGCTACGCCTGAGGATTCAGCCGCCTACTATGATACCATTGGTCATTGGATAGATCCCCCACCGCACAACGCAGCCTACTTCGATGCTCATATGCAGGCGCTCAGTCGCTATTGGGAGACAGTTTCTGAAGGCAAGATCGATCTTCACTGGGAGATATTCCCACCAGAGAGCGATGCTGCCTACACTTTACCACACCCTATGAGCCACTACGGGAAGTGTGGCTATGACTCTGTGGTCTACGGACTCGAGCTGTACTTTATAGATTGCATTGAAACAGCCGATGCCGAAACACCCGCGATAGATTTCGCTCGGTACGAGTCGATCTTTCTCTTTCATGCCGGTTCCGACCGGCAGAATGATATAGGCTTTCCGGAAACGTGCAATGACCTGTTTACAGGGTTCATCAGTTTCGGTGACTCGGTGTGGGTTGACAACGGTGCTACGTTCGTGCGAACTGCGCTGATGATGCCGGAGACGGCCTGCCAGGATAATCGTGCCACTGCTCTCAACGCGGTTCTGGCCCACGAATTTGGTCATCAATTGGGATTGGTGGACATCTACAGTACGAACAACTTTATGACCCAACTTGGTGATTTTTCCCTCATGGATAACAATGGCTTTGGAACCGGGATCGATTTTGGGTTCGATGCGGGTCGTGTGTTTGGAGCCATGCCGTTATTCCCAACAGCCTGGTCGCGGGCGCATCTCGGCTTTGTCGATGTCCATGACTTCCGTCAGGGTACCGACATAACGCTGGCAGCGGCTGCAATGATCTCCGACAGCATCAAGATTGCCCGCATTCCGATCACCGAAAAGGAATACTACTTATTGGAGAACCGGGTTATTGAAATCGATGGCAAGGAAACCGGAGTTCGGGCGGACTCGGCCACCGGTGTTATCCAGGGTCCTGTGGAGATTATTCGAGACAATGAAGGCAATCTTGTCGGGTACGGATCATACTCGCGGGAGTATGACCAGCTGATGCCCGGCTCTGGGATGCTTATTTACCATGTTGACGAGGCTGTTGCCGGTCTGGATTATGACGGTGACGGAATGAACAATTTTGACGACAACGACCTCCAGTGGGACTCGGAGCGTCGATTCATTCGTTTGATCGAGGGTGATGGCCAGGTTCATCTCGGAGGGTACTACCGCAGTGGTTTCGGACGCGCTGAGGATATGTATCGCGATGACCGCAACACTTCTTTTACACCTAATACCAATCCACCGGCAATTGATAATTCAGGCAATAACACCCATATCTATGTCTCCGGCATTAGTCGTGATATCGATACGGTAGGTCTTAATAACATCTACATTGACGACAACATCATGCGGTTTGATTTGGAGACCGACAGGCTTGCCCCCGGTTTCCCTATACGCGCTGGCTCACCGGCCTATCACCTTAACGTAATAGCCGATGACCTCAATCGTGATGGGACTGATGAGTTGATTGTCGCTTCGCAGAACCTCATTTCAGTCTTCACGACCGAGGGGGAGCGCTATATCAGGAAGTTCTACACACCCGAGGCAGACACTTTCTATGACACAGCCCTGGCCAGTATACATACCGGGCGTCCTCATCCGGTGCCGCTGTTTGTCGAGTTGGCTCCCAACCAGGTAATCTGGTCCGGTCCGGTGACCGGTGACTTTGGCGAGAAGGCGCTTACCGAAAAACTCGTCGCGGTTGGTATTCCCTATGGTGAGTCCGACGGGCGCATACTTATTTATAAAGCGACTGATGATGACCACGATGGGCAGGCGGACTTACGATCCGAATTCATCACGTCAGGCACTCCTATTGCCATTACCTTTGGCCACGATTTATATGGACTGACCAGCCTTGGAAATGTTTATCATAAGACCGGACTGGTTTCCGGATCTTTGGTGCTGATTGGGACATTTGTTAATGACGAATATCACGGTATCTGCCGAGCCGGAGAAGCGATGATTCTGATGGCCGGGGATGAGGATGTCACTACCTTTTATGTTATGGATGATGATCACGTTGATTCGATTTCACTGAACGGCCATTTTCGCTATGGTCCTATTGCCGTCGATGTCGATCGTGATGGAGTCATCGAGATTGTAGGCGTGTCAGCCAATGGGGAGATGGTACTGATTAGTGTTGACCAGAACCAATCCCCGCCGGATCTGTCTTTGCTACGCTATCAAGAAACGGGAGCAACGGTGACCGTAAATCCGATCGCAGCGGATATTGATGATGATGGCTATCCCGACATCATCTGTGGTGGTCCCAACGCTATATATGCTTTCAATCACGAACTCACGGCTAAGACCGGTTTCCCTATTGAGATTGACGACGGACTTCTTGCCGACAATTTTGTGTCTGCGCCGCCGATAGTATCCGACCTTGAGCGTGGTGGACGGTCCGAGATTGTAGCAGCTACCGCTGCGGGAAATATATATGCCTATGGTCAGAATCTAGCCTACGGATTCCCACTTTCGGCCGGGGAACTCGCAGCCGGGTCGCCGATCACGCTTAATGATTCGACCGGCGGATGGTTGGGGTACCTTGGTGGTGATGGATGGTTCTACATGTGGCAGGTAGACGCCGATTCGACCCGTAACTACTGGCCTATGGGTGGTGCCGATCCGACCAACTCGCTGACCTTTGATTCGACCAGATTGATCTCGCCCGTACAGTTTAGTCAAAATTGGCATGACGACCGATTCTACAACTATCCTAACCCGGTCGTTGACGGGCACACGACCATTCGATACTTCCTGGGAAAGGAAGCCAATCGAGTAAGGCTTACCATCTACGATTTGTCAGGGATAGAAATTGACGCCCTAAGCGGACCAACTTCCGGTGGCCTGGATAATGAAGTCGTCTGGAATTGTGACGATGTCAGCCCGGGTGTATATCGTTGCTTTATCAAGATTGATTTTAGTGGTTCGGAACAAACAGCCTTCACAGATATTGCGATAATTCGATAGTTCAGGAGGAACCAGCGATAATGATCCGATCCAACACCATTTGTGTCTTCGCTATAACTGTCGGCCTATTGATGGTTGCCGGAAACGCAGCCGCCGTACAATCGACTACATCCGCTTTCGCTCTAGAAGGACACAAGATTCGGTATGACGTTGCCCTGGCCCTAAACACTGACGAGCCGCTCGTCGTCGATCCATCATCAGACCAGATACCTCGCCCGAATAATTTCCGAAGCAAGTCGCCAGCCAAGGCATTTTTACTCTCGCTCGCGGTTCCAGGAATGGGTCAGTTATACAATGGCAGTCGGTTCAAGGCAGTCGGATTTCTTGGAGCTGAAGTAACCTCATGGATTTTTTACAGCAAGTGGCATGGACAGGCCGATGATATGACCGCCGAGTTCGAACAGTTCAATCGTGATCACTGGAATCAGGAGGATTACGAAACCTATCTTCTGTGGGCCTATGGGAAGGACGATGACGATTCCCTCACCGCCCGCGAACTGTCGCATCATCTGCCGGATACTCGCACTCAGCAATACTACGAGATGACCGGTAAGTACGATCAGTTTGCCTGGGGATGGGATGATGCTAATCTCGAGGGGCAGTATCTGTATGACTACAGTGAAATCGCCCCGCCGCCGCATGTTAATACAGACGAGAACATTCCGTCCACATCCCACCGACTGGAATATGAGCAGATGCGGAAGGATACTGACGGTCGTTACAAGCGAGCCCGACGCATGATCTTTGTCTCCATAGCCAATCGTCTGGTAAGTGCATTTGAGGGTTTGATTTCAGCCAAAAAGCACAATAGCCGGATCGAAACCCAGAGTGGATCGACATTGGCTCGGGTCAAGATAAAGGCGTCGCTAAAGTCGTATCATGCCAGACGGGATACGCCTTTTGTGACGTTCACTTATAAATTCTAAGGTAGAGCAAATGAAGCGCATATTGTCCCTGACTGTTTCCCTGCTGATTGTAATGGTGGTCGTCGGACACGGGCTTGAATTGAGCAAGACGCCTATTCAAACCCAGATGTCACAGACCATTGCCGGTTCGGGTTTCGGACTGAAAGCAGTCGCACTCAATGCCTTCGACTCCAGCAATGTAGAGGCCAAGGCTACTTTGTCCGGCCAGAAGTTTGGTGGTCAATCGAAGCTCAGAGCCGGACTGTATTCGTTGCTGGTTCCGGGGTGGGGGCAATATTACAACGGTCGGAAGACCAAGGCTCGCGTTTTCTTTGCGGCGGAGATAGTGACCTGGGTTTCCTATTTTTCCCTGCGTACCTACGGCGCATGGAAGAAGGATGACATGATACGTCATGCCGAAGCAAAAGCAGGCGCAAACCTGGATGGTAAGGATGATGATTTCTTTGTCTGGCTGGAGAAATACCGCGATATTGATCGGTACAATGATATCGGACGTCTGCTGGAGACTGGCTCGGAGTACTTTCCCGATGATGCAAGTCATCACTGGTCTTGGCAGTCAACCGAGGACAGGGCTGTTTTCCGTGAGCTCCGTGAATCCAGCCGAACTGCCTATCGACGAGCCAGGTGGGTCATGTTGGTTGGTCTCTTTGACCGTGTTCTGGCAGTCGTCGATGCTGTTCGCGATGCCCGTGGGGGGGGACTGACTGATGACGGATTCTTCCTGTCAGTAGCTGGCAAACCGGTGCAGTTGAGCGTTGATCCTCTGGCTGAGCGCAACCAGGTCGCGATTACTGTGTACCCGGGTTTTTGAGCGAATAGGTGTGGGACGCCTTAGTGGAATACTGGTCGGAATAGTGGCTCTTGGTTTGCTATCATGTGGAGGAGCCAAGAGAGATCAGGTTATTGACGAACAGGCGGCGGTGGTTCCTGTTGCTCTTGTAGTGGAGCAGGAAATTGCCGGTGTTGTTCTTGGAGCCAGACTGAGTCGTCCATTCGGTCTTGCGATTGACGGTCGTGGGTCGCTCTACTGTGTTGATGCCGGCAACCATCGGATAATCCAGTTTCATTCCGATTTAACTCCTGTCAGGGAGATTGGAGGCCATGGATCAGCAGCTGGTCTTCTGGATGGTCCGACTTTTGCAGTCATTGATAATGAACTCAACCTGCTTGTTACTGATGAGGGCAATCGACGTCTGGCGCGTTTTGATAATCGCCTTACGTATGCTGGTGATATTGCCTTCTATGATAGTGAAGACCTTCTCAAGTTCGGGTATCCCTCGGGTGCGGCACTCACGGAGTTCGGCGAGTTATGGATTGCCGATCGGGATCAGAACCGCATTGCCGTTTTCAATCACGTGGGACAATTCGACCGTTTCGTGGGTGATTTCGGATACAGCGGCGACCAGGTTCACTCGCCCGAGAAGATTGTGGTTGGCCGGCAAGGTGGATTCCTGGTGTGCGATGCAGGCAACAGCCGTCTGGTTGTCTATGACGACTACGGTAACTTTGTGCGAAGTATATCATCCCCTGAGCTTGATTATCCTATTGCAGTGACAATCGACGGACATGGATTATGGGTCGTAGACGGAGTTGTTGGTCGATTGTTCTTATTCTCGCATCAGGGAGAGCGTAAGCTTATGGTTGGACCTCAGATGTCCGGGACCTCAATTGACCTGAGGGAACCATCGGACGTTGCCATTCTCCCCGACGGTCGTATCGTTGTCTCCGACACCGGCAATGATCGTCTGTTGGTTTGCCGCATAATCAGTCCCGAACGATAGGCGAGGAGCCATGGGCGATCACTATCCATGGAAATCTCCGTCGTTCTTGATCACCATCATATTTTTCTGCATCCTTCTTGCGCCTTATGCCGCCGTCTCTGGCACCTGTGTCGAAATCGCCGGGGACAGTCTGCCGGCAGTTTACTCGGTTGCTCCCAGAGGCATATTCGATTTGTCCGACTCGCTCTATGTTGGCGATAGTTTACTCAGGCGAGGGACAGAATACAATTATGACAACAAATATATGCGATTTGATCTGTCGCGTATCACGGTCGCACATGGCGACACGCTTCGTCTGTGCTATACCCTTTTGCCTTCGTGGTTGTCCACTACCTATGGACGGTCACTCCCACCGATAGGACAATACGCGCTCCCTGAAACGAGGGGAGTGGTTCATTCAGGTAAAAGAAACTTAACATCGCGTGGTTCGGATCTGAGTCTGTCAGGAACCAAGTCGTTTCGATTTATGACTCGTTCGAGAGGAGGTTCAAGCTTCAGCCAGGGTCTTGATCTCACTATCTCCGGTCAGTTGGCTTCGGGAGTAGATGTAACCGGGGCGGTCTCGGATCGAGGTTATGACCCCATCTACGGAACAGCCAACAGTACTCTGAAGGAACTCGACCGAATCCATCTGGAGGTAAACTCACGACGGTTCACCGGTCGAGTTGGTGATCTCATGGTGAGCAATCGTTTTGATCCGATGACTCAAATGCCGTTTACCAGACGTGACCGGCGTCTTTCGGGAGTGACCTTTGCTTATCGCGACTTTCATCAGAGTGCCTACATGTCGGCGGCTCGACCGCGAGGACGTTTCCAGACCATACGGCTACACAGTCTGGATCAGCTTCAAGGTCCCTATCAGATCGACCCGGCCGCGGTGCCGGTTGTCCCGGGTTCGGAACAGGTGTGGCTCGATGGTCAGCTTCTGGAAAGAGGTACACACAAGGATTACATTGTTGACTACCCGGCTGGTCAGATAACGTTTGGCGTCAATCACTCCATCGACAGCCGCAGCCGTATCGAGATTGATTATGAACCGCAGTCCTCGGATTACCGTGGGGAGTTGTTCACTGCCGGGGGAGGGGTAGCTCTTGGAGATTCCACCGTTATCTTCGACATGGCCTGGACACATGATGGTGATGACAGTCACCAGCCACTCCAGGGGGAATTGTCGGAGGCCGGTCGGGCGCTATTAGAAGCGGTGGGAGACAATTCCGATGCGGCCCGTGAATCAGGGGTGTTTCCCGATAGTATGGGCAACTACATCATTCTACCTGATAGTCTACCTGACACAATCTACCAACATATCGTGGGGGATACCGGGGATTACAGAGTGACCTTCAGTTTTGTCGGAGTTAGCAAGGGCGAGTATCGCTATGTAGGCAACGCGATTTACCAGTATGCGGGTGAGGGAAAAGGTGACTATCTGCCAGTCAGAACTCTCCCATTGCCTGAGCGAAACGAGTATTTTCAGACTAGCCTCGGAATCAGAAGCGGTGCTCTGGGAACTCTTACAGCCGAATGGCGGCAAAGTCAATCCGATAAGAATCTTTTCTCCGACCTCGATGATGATGACAATAATGGGGCGTTGTATGTAGCCTCGCTTCGGAAAGACTGGGGTCCTCCTGACAACACCCAATATGTCACTGCCAGAACCAGGTTCAGAGAACCGCGATATAGGTCCCCGCACCGGCTGGATAAGGCCGATTTTGCCAGGGATTTCTTTCTTCCCGACAGTTTTGTTATGACCTCAGACGAGAGCTATCAATCGATAGAAGGACGGCTCTCGCCATCGTCGCATGTAGCCGTTTCTCCGAATCTGGCGCGGTTGGATTATCAGCACGGTCCGTCATCATGGCGTGGTGGTGGCGATGTTGAAATTATGGCTCATCGCAATGTTACCGGCCGTCTGAAATGGCGTATGATCCGTATCGATGGCACTAGTGCCGTTGGTACAAGTACCGCTGATACGAGTGCCGTTGACACACGCCCGATTACTGGCAGGGCAGACTCGTATGGCTGCGTTGTGGCGTGGAAAGTTCCTCTTGGGTGGACGTTCTCCACTGACTATGAGCATGACGATCGGAGACATGATTACAAGGGAGAAGATCGGGGGACACGGTATGATCGCCTGAGTTTTTCTCTTGACCGACCGACCGAGCGTCTGGAAGTTCAGCGATATATTGAGGACACCTTAAGAGGTGACTGGAATGAGCTATTGCGTCGCACTCACGTTAGTGTTGAGTCACGTCGCCGGATCGGCAAACTGAGCTATAATACGACACTGTTCCATCAATGGCGACGTTCTCCTCAGTCCCATGACGAAAGCTACCTGGGGAGACTCAACCTTGACTACAATGATTCACCCGGACGATTTAGAGTGGGCAGCTCATATCTGCTATCCGAGGAATCACGACATGCTCGCGGAATAAACTATCTACGGGTAGAATCGGGGGAGGGGCAGTACATCTTTGAAGAGGAAGAGTATCGCCCCGATCCTAATGGTGATTTCGTAAGGATCGAGGAGATATTGTCTACTCAGGCCCAAGTGTCTCGCGGCGAGAAGACGTTCCATTTGTCCCGGGACTGGTCGATTGTACTCCTGCGACTAGATTCACGTGTCAGGGAGGAATTACTGGCGTCGGGTCAGCGGTCAGTCTGGTGGGTGTTGCCATTCGTGTCCGACCAGAGCCAGCCGTACCTTTATTACAATCGTCATCATAGCACCGATCTGCGTCTGTTTCCCATCAAGAATATCTATGCTGTCAGTCTATCGGTGAGTGAGGATCAGGAGATACGTCGCGTGGCGGATACGCCACGAGAACGGCGCGATCGACGCGGTTCGTTGTCTTTCCGACAGGTTGTCGGTAGTACTCGTTTCGAAGAGACTGTAGGACTGTTTGACTCAGATCGAGATATCTATTTTAGTGGGGCTGGTGAAGTGGACGGATACTCGATTGATCTCACTATCCGACAGCTCATGGGCGCTCACGAATTGACGTTGGGCACTGCCTATCGCCGAGCAACATCGGCTGTCGGCGAACGTTCTGATCTTTACCGGCTGTTGACATCTTCACGTCTTGGATTTGTCGGCAATGGTGAACTCCGTATCTCACTGGAGTTGTATCGACAGACTCTTTCGGCCCTGTCCGGTATGCCGTCATTTCTGCTGACCGACAATCGTCCCGGTCGCCAGGGAGCAGTTTGGTCGGTGGGGGTGCGCTATGGGGGCAAGTCGAGGCTACGGATTAATCTGTCAATTTCCGGCCGTCATGCCGATACGAGGGCAGCCCGTATCATAGGGCAGGGCGAAATGGTGGCGGGATTCTGATATGAAACAAGTAGTACATGTAATTATTCTGGTGAGTTCGCTGATATGCACAGCACATGTTAGTGGGAATGATCGTGATCAGGATAATGCAATCATCGACACCCTGATTCTCTCGGGTAGTATCGATGATACTTTGACGCCGGGAATCCCCTTTTCCGAACCAGCATTGACACGACTGTGCGACAATCTACTGACTCCCTGGCAGGACAGCGGCTACTATTATGCCGTCATTCATCCGATTCGCATAGCGAAAAATCGCGATCGAATTTCAATAAACGCAAAGGTTGAAGCTGGGCCTAAAGTACGGATTGGCCGTCTGTTATTCTCCGGTCTCAGTCGCACTGCCCCGGCAACACTTCACCGTTATTTCCCGTTGGTTGCCGACAGCTTGCTGATTGAGCGGCGTCTCTTATCAGTGGCTGAGGCCGCTTCGCGGATAGGCTATCTACATTTTATGGAACCGATACATATTCGTGCATTAGAGGGATATACGGTTGCTGATATAGAGTGTTACTTTAAGGAAGTCAGGCCTGTCGAAATATCGGCTGGAGGTGGTTATGTGCCCGATGATCCAACCGGTTTGGTCTGGCATCTGGACCTTCGATTCAACAACCTTTTTGGCCAAGGTCGTTGTGCATCGTTGTTGTCGCAGCGACGCGAACGCAATCATAACGAGCTGCGCTTGGGATACACACAGCCGGTTTTCTGGCTTGGTCCGGGGAGTGCTGAGTTTCAGGTAGCCACTCGTGACTACCGTGATTTATTCTACGAGTTCTTGCTTCGTAGCTCATATCGTCTCGACCGATGGCGGGAAACATCGACAGCTCTGTCCCTCGCCTATCGCAGTGTAGAACCGGTCGGAGATCGATCTTCCTTCTCGGTCTATGCAGTTGAGCATCAAATCCAATGGCGAACGCTGGATAACATTTTCAATCCCTCTCGTGGTGTAAATCTGAATTGGTCCCTGCTCTATTCGTACCGACGCCACAAACAGGATTCTGCCGCCACAGGGGTGGCTTTTGACGAAACTCGTATCGCTATAAGTATAAGCACATACCAACCGCTGGTGGGATCGTTGACTGGCCACATCGGGTTAAGGTATCGCGGGCTTGAGACCGAGGAAGACTTACCACCAGTATCTGAGTTGGTTCTGGTTGGAGGTCCCGGATCGCTTCGCGGATACCGCAATGAACAGTTTGCCGTCGTTCGTGCGGCGATCATCACGGTCGAACCGCGTCTTCGTTTCGAGAGTGGTTACATCTTCGGCTTCGCCGACGGAGCTTACCTCAACAATCGGGTTGCCGATGCTGACGAGGGTGTGCGCACCCAGGAAGACTTTCACTGGGGGTTTGGAATTGGCATAGCCGTGCAAAGTGCTACCCGAGGTGTTAGAATATCGTTGGGATTGAATCCGGACACGCCCATCGGTCAAGCCCGTCTCTCGATTGAGATTTCCTCAGAGATATAAAAGTTGACCGGCTTCCGGGGTGGTGTCTATCCTCTGACATGCGAGTCGTTCTTGATATCTTCCGTCTCATCCGCTTTTTCAATTGTCTCCTGACTATGATGGCGGTGTGGGTGGGAGCGTACATGACCTGGGGTGATCCCATCTATTATGGTCCCCTGCTGGCTTCTGTGGCGGCGTTTCTGGTCTGTGCCTGTGGTAACTGCGTCAATGATCTGCTTGATGTCGAGATCGACCGTGTCAATTATCCCCACCGGGTTTTGGCAGAGGGGCGTTTGTCGAAGAAGTTCGCTGTCGTTGTAGCGGTGGTCTGTGCTCTTGGTGCATTGATTGCGGCGATTTCGGTCAACTGGTCTGTGACCACCGTGGTAGGGTTGGCTCTGGTTATGCTGATTGCATACAATTTCAAACTCAAACGTGTTCCGTTGCTGGGTAATGTCATTATCGCCGTACTAAGTGGTCTAACGTTTATTACTGGCGGATTGGCAATAAATACAGCCTGGACATGGGAATTGCCAGGGCCTCTGATACCGGCTCTGTTTGCTGTGTTTCTGTACCTGGTGCGCGAGATTCTTAAGGATGTTGAGGGTATTGACCGTGATCGCCGGGTCGGTATCAGGACGTTTCCACAAATTATTGAACCCCGCTCCGCTCTTGCTACGGCCCTGGTGTTGTTCGGCGTTCTGGTTGTTCTGACTATTGTGCCTGTTCTGGTCGGGTGGTTTGGCTCAGTCTACAAGATCATAACTGTTTATATTATTGACCTGCCCCTGTTGGCACTATTGATTCTGATCTGGGGCAATCCCAGCCCGCGGATGCTGGCTATCGGAACATTTGGTCTGAAGGTCGGCATGGTTCTTGGTATTGTCGCGTTGGTGCTTGCATGACGGCTTTTTGTGAAACTGTCGTCCGAATTTGGAGTATAAGATCAACTGTAAGGTAGTCTGGCTCAACTCATCGTTGCAGTTGGGTTTTCGAGAATGAAAGGTGATCGGAAGTTTGTGAGATTAGCTACTCTGGTTCTGACAGCATTGGTGATCCTGGCGAGTTCTTGTCTGGCTGACGGCATATCTGTCTCGCAGTCACTTGAAAAAGCGACGGTAGCTTTCGAGGATAGCACGGTCTTTGAGATCAAGTTGCAGTGGGATGGGTCTCAGGCGTCTTACAGGTTCAAGCAACCTCTCGAAACATATTTTGATCGTCTGCGGGTTGGAGGGTTCACTTCCTCCATAGCAGCATCGGGATCAGGATCGGATGAGATCACAACCAAAACCTATAGGTACACACTTATTCCGACCTCGGCCGGACTTGGGAAGATCGATCCTATCGTCATTAGTTATATAACCCGGGCTGATAGTGCCGAGGGAGAATTAGTCACTGAGGCGATGACGGTCCAGATCCGGGAACCTGTTCCGGTCGAAAAGGAGAAGGCCGGTGTCTCGATCTGGCTAATCGTGGTCATTGCGGCCATTGTGGTCGTAGTAATTGTAGTTGTGGTGGTAGTGCGCTCAAAAAGAAAAGCGGACGGACCATCGGAGCAAAGACCGACCGAGAAGGCTCTCGATGAATTGGCTTTGCTCAAACAGGAAGCCGACTCCGACATGAAGAAATTCCAGTCCGGACTACACCGGTTGTTGATAGATTTCCTGGCCGCACAGTATTCCATAAAGGCCGAAGGTCTCAACGAGGCAGACCTGTCAGCCGCGTTTGAAGGCTCATCGTTATCGTCATCACAGATCGACAAACTGGTGCAATTGATGGTCGTTGCCGAAAAGGACAAGTTCCGCCCGGTAATATCCGCACCGGGAGATACTATCCGGTTGGAATCCGAAGTGCGCGAGTTATTAAGTAAATTATGAAGTACATATATCCGGAGGATTGATGCACACCGATATTCAAGAAATTCAGGCTCGCGTGGAGCAGGAATCATCGTTCATTAAGCGTCTGACGGAGCAAATGGCGACAGTCATCGTCGGACAGGAGTACCTCCTCGACCGGCTTCTGATCGGTATTCTGGCTGATGGCCATATCCTTATCGAGGGTGTTCCCGGTCTGGCCAAGACCCTGGCAGTCAAGACGCTGTCAGACGCTGTTCAGACCAAATTTCAGCGTTTGCAGTTTACGCCTGATCTGCTGCCGGCCGATTTGATCGGTACCATGATCTACAATCCCCAGACCGCTCAGTTCTCGGTCAAGAAAGGCCCGATCTTCGCCAATATCATTCTGGCTGACGAGATCAACCGTGCCCCCGCCAAGGTCCAGTCGGCGCTTCTGGAGGCAATGCAGGAACGTCAGGTGACGATCAGCGATTCTACTTTCAAGCTGGACGAGCCTTTTTTGGTGCTGGCCACCCAGAATCCGATTGAGCAGGAAGGCACGTACCCGCTCCCTGAGGCGCAGATTGATCGTTTCATGTTCATGCTCAAGATTGGATACCCCAGTCCGGCCGAGGAACGTGAGATCATGGAGCGCAACACCGGCGGTGCCCTGCCGGAGATCGATAAGGTTATCACACCTGAAGATATTATTCGTGCTCGCGGAGTTGTGCGTTCGATTTATATTGATGACAAGGTCAAGGAGTATATCGTAAATATCATCTTTGCCACTCGTGAGCCGGACAAATATGGTTTGGGCGAGTTGGGGAACCTAATTGCCTATGGCGCTTCTCCTCGTGCCACGATCTACCTTAACCTGGCGGCCAAGGCGCACGCTTTCCTGAAGGGACGCGGGTACGTTACACCGGAAGATATCAAGGCGATTGGCCACGACGTGCTGCGCCATCGTATTCTTATCACCTATGAAGCTGAGGCTGAGGAAATCGACAGCGATTCCATCGTGGCCAAAGTATTTGACGCCATTGAGGTTCCGTAGGCACAATCAATTATGCTACCGGCAGAAGTACTGAAGAAAATACGACGGATCGAGATTCGTACCAAGAAACTGGTCAATGATCTTTTCTCCGGCGAATACCATTCGACCTTCAAGGGTCAGGGGATGGAATTTGAGGAAGTGCGAGAGTATGTGTCTGGTGATGACATCCGTCTGATCGATTGGAACGTTACCGCACGCACCGGCTATCCGCATATTAAGAAATTCAAAGAAGAACGCGAACTGTCGGTTGTGTTACTGGTCGATGCATCATCGTCGGGGCGCTTTGGAACTCGTGACCGTTTCAAGAGCGAAACGGCTGCCGAAATCGGAGCGCTACTGGCTTTCTCCGCGATCAAGAATAACGACAAGGTGGGGTTGATCATATTCACCGACGAGATTGAGAAGTTCGTTCCTCCCAAGAAGGGTCGTGCTCACGTTCTGCGTCTTATCCGGGAGATACTCTATTTCAAGCCGAAGGGAATTGGCACTGATATCGGTGGTGCGATGGAGTATTTCAATCGGGTCATAAGACGCAAGTCGGTCGTGTTTCTCATTTCCGATTTTCTTTCGGAAGGCTACCGCAAGCCGCTTCAGATCGCCAATCGCAAACACGATGTGGTGGCTATCAAAATCAGCGATCCCCGTGAAACAACCTTCGAGGATGTAGGGTTGATTGAGCTTGAAGATGCTGAGACAGGCGAAGTCTATATGGTCGATACGTCGTCCAGGGAGTTTCGTCGTGAATTTGCGGCTCGTTCTGATGAAGATGTCGCCAACCTGACCCGCGAGTTCCAGTTGATAGACCTTGACTTTATCAATATCCGTACCGACCAGCCATACACCATACCGTTAATCAATTTCTTCCGGAAGCGCGAGAAACGATTCTAACTGAACTTACTATGACATCAAGCATAAAAATATACAGTCTCCTGATGCTGGGCCTTGGTTTGATTATATGTCTGGCTTTTGTGTCGTGTATGAATACGACCGATTATGGTGAGGCAATCGAACGTCATAAGAAATTGGCCGGTGAGTTACGCGACAACCGTCTGTATTCTGCTGCTGTTTTGGAATATGCGCGTATCCTTGATATAGAGGGGATCGAGAAGAAGACCAGAGCCAACGTGAACTATCTTATGGCTCGCATTTACTTCGAGCATCTTCTGGATTATGAGCAGGCAGCAGCCCACTATGTTCGGGCGCAGACACTGGACCCGGATGCTTCTTTCTCGGATGAGGTCGGCCGCAAATTGGTTGCTTCGCTGGAGAAGATGGGTAATATCGTTGACGCCCGAAGGCAGCTGGATCAGGTCGCTAATCTGGACGCGGGACCACGTGATGACAAGGACGTGGCTGTAGCTCGGATCGGCGGCGTGCCATTCTATATGTCGGAAATCACCGACCGGATACAGGCGTTGCCGGTTGAAGTGCAGCAGCGCTATCTCAGTCGTGAAGCGAAGATCGAGTTTGTGCATCAGCAGGTTGGTCTTGAGTTGATCTATCATGCTGCGGTCAGGGAGAACTATGGCGACGATCCCGAAGTCAAACGCCGTCAGCATCTGTTCTATAAGCAATTGCTGGTGGATCGCTATGTAGTCGACAAAGTGATTCCCCAAGTTCAGATTGATAATTCCGATGTACACAATTACTATCTGGCCAATAAGACCGCTCGCTATCAAAATGCCCCCTTCGATTCAGTTCGGGCACAGGCTTTTATGGATTACCAGTCCGAGAAGACCCAGTCAGCTTTTGGTGACTACATCAACCGCTTGGCGCAAACAGAGAGGGTTGAGTTTCTCGACCATAATGTGAAGTAAGCTATGATTTTGTTACGTCACTACATATTTGTCTGTTTTTTGATTTGCTTGCTGCCTTCAGTGACGCTTGCTCAGAGCGAGGCTGACACGGTAGCTTCTCTACCGGGAGTAGAGATCACCACCTCCGTTGATCGCGCCGACATGTATGTGGGCGACCTGGTAACGTACATCCTGACAATCGTCCATGACTCGACCTACAAACTGATTCCTCCACCGCTGGGAGCCAACCTCGGAGCTTTCGATGTCAAGGACTATCAACCTGATATCGTCACGGTACTGGAAGACGGCCGGGTGCAGAGCGAAAACAGGTTTGTCCTGTCCACGTTTACGACCGGAGATTATGTTATTCCGCCGATCCCGGTCATTTTCGATCTACCCGACGGCACTCGCAAGGTTATGATTTCAGAGGCAGTGCCGGTCAAGGTGAACTCGCTTCTGCTAAACACCGATGACTCGCTGGATATTAAACCCTTGAAGACTCAGTATGAGTTCCTTCGCGATCTGACCATATACTATTATTGGGGAGGGGCTATCGCGCTTGTCCTGTTGTTGGTCGGTCTGTGGTTCTGGCGGCGGTTACGAAAGAAGAAGACGGAGGTTGAGCCGGTGGACCTCCGCCCGCCATGGGAAATTGCATTTGAACGGCTGGCCGTTCTTCAGGGAAAGAACCTCATCGACGGTGACGGACATAAACTCTACTATATTGAACTGTCCGAGATTGCTCGTTGGTATCTTGGTCGTGTCTACCAGTGTAATGCACTCGATATGACAACAGAAGAGTTCATGGCCCAGTTTGAGAGTTTGACTCTGCCTCCCGGTATTTTCGATGATACGATTGGATTTCTCAGTCATGCCGATCTGGTAAAGTTTGCCAAACTAGTGCCTGCCGGAGAACGAACAGGGTTAGATTTCGACTCCGTTCATGCCATCGTGGAAAGAGTTCGCACCGATCAGGTGCAACGTCTGGCTGTTACCACAACTGTTGATACACAGTCCGATCAAAATACTGGTACGCCCTCACAGCAGGAGAGAGCGTCATGAATGTAGAGTTTGGTGGATTGTCGGTAAGCTTCCTGGAATTGATCGACACTACTGTCCCTGCCCTGATTATCTTTGGCGTCGGTGCCTTTGTTATCGCCGCGATGCTGATTTACCATTTCAAATACCGGCGCTTTAAATCAGCCTCAATCAAGTACTCCGATATACGAATTGTCAAACGCGCCGCTCGGAGCAGCCGTCAGCGTTTCCGCTTCGTGCTGTTGTTGCTACGTGTGCTGGCGGTGGCGGCGTTTGTGGTGGCTTTTGCTCGACCCCGGTCGGGAACCGAGTATCAGGAGGTGACTTCGGAAGGTGTCGATATTGTGATCGCCCTGGATGTGTCATCATCGATGCAGGCCGAAGATTTCAAACCCAACAATCGCCTTTATGTGGCCAAGGAAGAAATCAAGAATTTTATTGAGAAGCGAGTTAACGACCGTATCGGTCTGGTTGTATTCGCGCGATATTCGTATACACAGTGTCCGCTCACGACTGACTATGGGGTGTTGTTGAGTTTTGTCGATCAGGTCGATTTTGGATTGATTGATGACGGCACTGCAATCGGTATGGCGCTGGCTAACTCTGTCAATCGTCTGCGGGATTCGGAGAGCGAGAGCAGGATTATCATTTTGTTAACTGATGGCGACAACAATGCCGGTGAGATCGACCCTGTTACTGCCGCTAACCTCGCCGCAGCGTTCGATATTAAGGTATACACGATCGGTGCAGGCAAATCCGGTCGAGCTATGTATCCGTACCAGGACCCGGTATTTGGCAAGCGCTATGTATATCAGCCGACCAAGATTGACGAAGAAACCCTCAAGAAGATAGCCGAGCGTACCGGCGGGAAATTCTTCCGGGCCAGGTCGGGCGATGAACTCCAGGAGATCTATACCCTGATAGACGAACTGGAAAAAACCGAAATCGAAGTGGCAGCTCATATTCAGTATGTTGAGCTATTCCACTTTTTCGCCTATGCCGGCTTATTGTTGCTAATGCTTGAAATGCTGCTGGCCCACACATATTTTCGCAAGCTGCCGTAAGGGAGATGAGATAGACGATGCGTTTCGCCCAACCTGAAAACTTCCTGTTGTTGCTCGTTGTACTGGCTTTGATCGGTTTTGTCTTCTGGGCGCTCAGGAGAAAGAAAAAGCTTCTTCAGCGTTTCGGTGATCTGCCTTTGATTATGAAGAACGCGCCCTATATTTCGTTTGTCCGTCAGGGCAGTAAAGCCACCTTTTTGATGATTGCTCTGGTGCTTATTGTACTTGCTCTGGCCCGGCTGCAATTTGGAACTCACCTTGAGATGCTCAAGCGAGAAGGGATCGACCTCATGGTGGCGTTGGATGTTTCCAATTCCATGCTGGCCCGTGATATGAAACCCAACCGACTGGGTAAGGCCAAGCAGGAACTTCAGTCTATTATTGATCGACTTCAGGGTGATCGTATTGGGTTGGTCGTTTTCGCCGGAGATGCTTTTATTCAATGTCCCCTGACGCTCGACTACGCATCAGCCGGTTTCTTACTGGGTGCTGTCGATCAAACATCGGTCAGCATTCAGGGAACGTCCCTGTCCTCCGCTATTGAAGCGACCGCTCGTGCTTTTAACCAGCAGGAGAAGAAGCATAAGGTTATGATCCTGTTGACCGATGGAGAAGATCAGGACGAGGGCGCGATTGAGGCTGCCGAGGAGGCTCGCAAGCAGGGTGTTAAGATATATACGGTGGGGATTGGCAATCCAAATGGGGAACCTATTCCTATTGTTGACCGTAGTGGTAAGCAGGTAGGCTTCAAGAAGGACCAGGATGGCGAGGTTATACTGACTCGTCTGGATGAGGTCACTTTGCAGAAAATCGCTCTGGCCACCGGTGGCAAGTACTACCACGCTTCGGCCGGTGAGATGGAGCTTGATCGGATATTTGATGAGATCGCGAGTCTGGAGAAAAAGGAATTGGAAGGTACATTGGTAACCCGTTACGATGATCGCTTCCAGTGGCCGTTACTGTTGGCGATGCTATTCATTATCGGAGAGTTTTTCCTGCCGGAACGAAAAAAGCCGCGGAAGAGGATTGTCTAATGAATATGCGATGGGTAGCTATGGTGGCACTGCTGATACTCCTCATGGTGGGGACCGGTGTGGCAGCCGATCATGTGGATCTGGTCCGGGAGGGCAACGAGGCTTTTAATGATGGTGATTTCGCAACGGCGATGGAAAAATATCACAGCGCAGAAGTGGAGATTCCCGAATCGCCGGAGTTGCTCTACAATATCGGTGGAGCGTCTTTCAAGCAGGGAGACTATGAACAGGCAGTTGACAATTACACCAGGGCACTCAACACGACTAATATAGGACTGGCGGCGCAGGTTTACTATAATATCGGCAATACCTACTTCCGCATGGGTGATTATCAGAACGCCATCACGAACTACGAGAAATCGTTGGAGATCAACCCTGACGATCTGAATGCGAAGTTCAACCTGGAACTGGCTCGCAAGATGCTCAAAGAGAACACTCAACCGAAGCAACAGGATCAGGACCAGGAACAGGAACAGCAACAACAGGAACAGCAACAGCAACAAGAGCAGGAACAGCAGGAAGGCGAGCAGGAAGAAGAACAGGATCAGGATCAACAGGATGGTGAACAAGACCAGCAGGATCAGCAACAACAACAGCAGCAGCAGCAACAGGAGCAAAACGAGATATCAAAGGAGGATGCTGAACGAATTCTCAATGCTCTGCGTGATGATGAGCAGGATCTTCAGAAGAAAATCAAACGACAAATCGCGGCTGGAGCCTACCGTGGGAATGACTGGTAAAATATGACTAGAGCCGGCTTCATAATTTGGTGTACGTTACTGCTGTCTGTTATGGTATGTGGAACGGTCAGTGCCGTCGGACAGGGAGATGATGTCACCCTGACCGTCTCGCTTGACCGGGATACGATTGGTCTTGATGAACACGCCACACTTCAGATAATCGTCGCAGGCACATCTCAGGACCTTCCTAATCCACAGGTTCCAACATTGGCCGCTTTCGAAGTTTATTCACAGGGGAGATCCAGTAATTTCAGCATCATCAACGGCCAGGTCACTTCCTCTGTTACCTATCGTTACCTGCTCATGCCGCGTAAGCACGGTGTCTTTGTCATTGATAACATCGCGATTGTTCACAGCAAGAAACGATACAAGGGCAATCCGGTTGAACTAACGGTTCTGAACACTGGAACTTCGGCCTCATCACAGCTTCAGGATGAAGCATCGGCATCAACTAGTCGCGGGAAAGATCACTTCCTGGAAGCTGTCATTGACAAAAAGAACCCATACGTCAATGAGCAGGTTACGCTCACGCTGAAGTTCTGTATCGCGATACAGTATTATGGCAGTCCGGAACTCTCGGAACCGACCACCACCGGCTTCTGGACAGAACTCCTTGGAAACAAGGCTCCCTACCGCCAGAAGATCAACAATCGTACGTACAAGATTATCGAGCGCAAATATGCCCTGTTTCCTACTCAGACTGGCGATCTCACTATTGGTCGTGCTACTATTCGTGTCAATGTTCCCGCGAGGGGTAATCGAGGGCGGGATCCCTTTAGTGCTTTCGGTGATTTCTTTAATACCGGCAAGGAAATCTCGGTCAGTAGCAAGCCGATCAGGATCAATGTTCGATCTCTGCCTGACGAGGGCCGTCCCGTTGATTTTACGGGCAGTATCGGGAATTTCAAGATCAGTGGTAAGACCGACAAGCGTGAAGTCGAGGTCAATCAGCCAGTGACTCTAACGCTACGTATCTCTGGGACGGGCAATATTAAGGCCGCGGCTGAGCCGGTCATTCCGGAGTTGGATGAGTTTCGTATCTACCGGGCTTCCAGCAGTGAGAACATCACTAAAGTCAAAGACCGCATCGGCGGAAGCAAAATATATGAAGAAGTGTTCATCCCGAAACGTCCCGGAACTCTGGAAATACCAGCTATCTCGTACAACTACTTTGTTCCTTCCGAGGGGCGTTACCGGACAATTGCAACCGCTCCGATCAAACTGCGGGTGATCAAGCCGGAAGGATATGTGGCTGCGACTGATGCCCCCTTTGCCCGTCCCAGTTTGCTCATCGGTAGTGATGCGCGGGATATCCGATACATCAAGACTGATGCTGGAGAGATGTCGTTGATCGG
Organism: Candidatus Zixiibacteriota bacterium; assembly: GCA_019038695.1. Lineage (NCBI taxonomy): Bacteria > Pseudomonadati > Candidatus Zixiibacteriota > Candidatus Zixiibacteriota bacterium. The sequence continues at coordinate 17,300 of JAHOYZ010000039.1, read as the reverse complement.
TCGTGTGTTTTTCACCACGCCGGTCTATCTGGTTGTGAATGGGTTGCCGGTGCTCGTGCTGGCCGGTATGATCTTCGTGCGACGACGGCGGGAAAGACTGGCCTCCGATGTCAGCTATGCCCGTTCCCGGCAAGCTGGCAAACTGGCCCGGAAACGTCTGGCTCGGGCTCGATCTCTGGCGAAACCCGACCAGGCCGGTGATTTCTTTGCCGAAGTGCATTTTGCTCTGACTTCGTATGTAGCCGACAAGCTCAACATTTCGCCCCACGGTCTGACCACTGATAGCCTCCGCGAATTGCTGGAGGAACGTTCAGTTGAAGAGGTAGTGATAGAAGATGTCTGCATGGCTCTACAGAAGTGCGACTTCGGGCGGTTTGCGCCAGCCGAGACCAAACAGGAGAATATTGATCAATTGCTCTTGATGGCCGAACAGATAATGATCCACCTCGAAGGAGTACGATTTGCTTAGGTTCTACGCCATTCTCATCATGGTGATGGTGACTTCTGTCAGCGCTACGCCTGCCACCGATAGTCTCTTTCTTCAGGGTAATCAGGCTTACGAGGATAAGGATTATGAGTCTGCGATAGACAAATATCTGGCTGCCCTGAGTCACGGTGTCGAATCGGCACCTCTATATTATAATCTGGGGAACGCATACTTCAAGGCCGGCGATTTGGGACGAGCCGTACTTTCCTATCACAGGGCGCGACGGCTAGCCCCGGACGATGAAGACCTGGTTCATAATCTTGAATTTGCCCGGCAATTCCCCAGTGTTCAGATGGAAGGGGTAAAGCTTAATCCGATCAATAGCTTTATGGAATCACTGGTGGCTTCATATCGTCTGGATACCCTGGCCTGGGCTATGTCGGCCATATTCATATTGTTCTGCCTGTTGCTTATGGTCCGTTTCGGACTAGGATACAACAATCCCTTACAGCGGGTGTCCACCGTGGTGGTGCTGGTAATTCTGTTGGGCATATCAGGTCTGACCACTTTCAAGTATCGGACTGACTATCTAACCCGTTGGGCAGTGGTTGTGGCCGACGAGAGCCTTGTGCTATCGGGACCAACCGATGGTGCCGACCTTGAATTTCGGGGTGCCCCGGGACTGATTGTCGAGATTATGGCTGAGACCGGCGATTACTATAACGTGCTGTTTGAGAACAAACGACGTGGCTGGATGAAAAAATCTCTCCTGGCCGAGATATAGTCGGACATCATCATTTGAACCCTTTCTAATTAGTTGACACCCATCAGGAGGGCGTCTATCTTTATCGGCGTTGTTTTCTATGGGGAGAAGAATATTCGATTATGATGTGGAAGAAGAAACAGTTCTGGGGGACAGTATTTGCCGTTGCTCTGCTGGCTTTCTGCGTAAAGGATGTTAAGCTCAGCGAACTGGAGTTGCTGTATCATCGCGTCAATCTTCTCTATATTCTTCTATCCCTGATTTGTTCAGTGGCTTTTGTTGCTTTCAAAGCCCTGCGTTGGAAGCTCATGGTCGCTCCCCAGAAGATAATCCCGGTTTATCGAAGCATAACCCTCTATTCTGCCGGACAGGTATTGAATATCCTCATGCCGGCCCTTACTGGTCAGCTTGGGAGGGTGATCCTTTTTGCGAGGAAAGAGGGATTGCGGAAGACTTTTGTCTTCTCAACGATTGTTCTTGAAATTCTGTTTGACGCCATTACACTGGTTCTGTTTCTGCTTCTTACTTCGCTGGCGTTTGCCTTTCCCGATGAGTATCGTTCGCTGAGTTGGGTCGTGGCTGGGATTACGCTGGCCTTATTGGCCGGATTATATGTGTTCCTGCACTATAGTCGTGCGCTCGAGGATTTGGGCCGCCGCTGCTTCCGTGAACGACGACCTGGGCTGTATATAGGTCTTAAGAAGTTCATCCGTTCATTTTGCAAGGGTATTGAACTGCTTCGCTCCAGCCAGCATCTAGCCGGATCGCTGTGTATTTCTCTGGTTTTCTGGACGACCCATATGCTGGTAGTCTATTTCCTCTTTAAGGCCTTCGGTTTCGGATTACCTATTGCTGCGGCAGCAGCTGTGATGATTATCAACACTATTGCTCTGATGGTCCCTATCACCCCTGGCAACGCAGGCACATTTGAAGTGGCGGTCAGTACGTCTTTGGTGGCTTTTTCGGTGGGGCGGTCGGACGCCGTGATGTTTGCCCTGGCTCTGCACATTATCGATATCATCCCGATGTGGATATTCGGTCTTGCCTTTCTCCGTAGCGAACGAATGTCACTTCAGGAAATTCAGAAGGAACACCAGGACGAAGAACTGATAGATCATATTTCCGAGGACGGCGTTCTTCTCGACCGGGAGAAAGTATGATCAAGTCCTTCCTTAATTCGCCCGGCCAGGACATCGTGGTCATGGACGGCATCCAGAGTTTCGACGAGATGGTGAAACTCGAGGACAGTGTTCTGTGGGTTGACATGTGCAAACCGACCGATGAGGAATCGTTTGTCCTGACGCATGATTTCCATTTTCACCCGCTCGCTATTGAGGACGTGATCTCCGAAAAACCGCGCACCAAGGTTGATGATTATGATCAGTATCTTTTTGTCGTCTTTCAGATTGTAGACTACATAGGACGGGAAGAAGGACTCAAGATTGGTGAGATCGACTTATTTGTTACCGACAATGCACTGGTAACGGTCCACTACGATGACCACCGTATTTTTGACTATCTGCACCATCGAGCTGAACGTGACGAGCGACTCATGTCTCGTGGAGTCGATTTCCTTTCTCATGCTGTTATCGATAGTATTGTTGACAACTACAGTGCAACGCTGGACATCCTTGAATATGATATTGACCAGATTGAGGACGACGTTCTGGGGGGAGAGGCTGAGGAGGACACGCTCAAAACGATTTTTACTCTGCGCCGTGATATAGTCCATCTGAAGCGGATCGTGATGCCCCAGAAGGAAGTCCTGGCGCGGTTCTCCCGCGAGCAATTCAGTCAGATTTCCAGCAAAGCGGCCGTCTATTTTTCGGATGTCCACGATCATCTGGTGCGAATTGACGACATTGCCAGTTTTCACCGCGAGATTCTCAATTCTTCCCTCGAAGTCTACTATTCCTCAATCTCGACCAGAACCAATGCCATAATCAAGATCCTGACGATATTCACCGTGCTGTTTATTCCACCTACTTTCCTCGTTGGCTTGTGGGGGATGAACTTCGATTCTATGCCTGAACTGAGCTTGAAATACGGTTACTGGTATGCTCTGGGGATTATGCTGGTAGTAGTTTTCGGTCTGGTAGTCTTCTTTCGCAAAAAAAAGTGGTTGTAATTGATCTTTCTTGGAAACTTTCCTTGACATTTTGCGATATATCTATACATAGATACTGACCAGTAGGTATGTATAGAATTGGATCAAGGCTGGAATGAAGAGACAGATCAAACAAAGCCCCAAACTCCCGGCCGAAGCTCGCCGCCAGCAGCTTCTCATGGCGGCCCACAACCTCTTTGACAAGAAGGGGTACCGAGCCACGACGCTCGATGACATCGCTACGGAAGTGGGTCTTACCAAGGGTGCTGTCTATCATCATTTCAGGAATAAAGAGGCTATTCTCCTGGAGCTTACACAGATGATCCTAAATTTGTACCAGGACGGGGTCGGCAAACTGCCCCGAGGGAGCCTGCAGCCCGGTGAACTAATCCGCCGCCTCAAGAAAATCGATGGGGAGGCACCTATGCACGGAGCCAGGCACAACCTGTCCTTGCTGGCTGAGATAATACAGATTCCGCGTATCCGGAGAGCCATTGATGATGGATACGAGGAGTTCCTGGGGCTGTGCACGCGCTGTCTTGATCCGACCCTGGCTACATCCCGGAAGGGGTTATGGCAGTTAGCTCTGCTGACCGTCAACTTCTATGACGGTCTTTGCTGGGGGAGTTTCATGCATCCTAATCATATAGATTTCGACAAACAGGCTCGTCTGTTTACAAAACATTTTGACGCCGGGAAGCCCGGGAAGGCAAGGAATCGGAGAGGAAAATGAGCATCAGTGAGCTTATGCCCCGAAGAATAACAGGGAAGCTTGGTTGGTTGACAAACCTGACGCGACGAATGGCGGTTACCGCCCTACTGGCGCTGGTACTGATAGCTGCGGTCGCCAACGCGCAGCCTCTCGAATTGACTATAGATAAGGCCAGAGAGAAAGCGCTGGTTTTCAATCGCGCATACCTTGCGGCTCAGGAGGAAGTTACCAAGGCAGGCGGGGAAGTTGCCAGAGCTCGCGCAGGAGCGTTTCCAACGATTGAGGCTACCGGCGGTTATCTTCATAGTTTCAAGATACCCAAGACCTTTTTCGAGGCTGACGGTGAGACTCAGGAATTGCAATTCGGGTATGCGAATTCGTTCAGCGCCGGACTCACGGTAAGCCAATCGTTGTTTCAGGGCGGGAAAGTATTTGCTGCCTACTCCATTGCCAAGGACTATCGGAAATTTTCTAAGGCAATGGCCGACCAGTCGCGATCCGAAGTCATATACAATGCTGAACTGCTGTTCTACTCGGCTCTCCTGCAACGATCTAGATTGCTGGTGCTTGAGAAAGCTCTGGAGGCTAATAGTTACAATCTTGAGGTAGTAGAGAAACAGTTTTCGCAGGGTTTGGTGTCGGAGTATGAGGTTCTCCGGGCGAGAGTTGAAAAGAACAATCTCCTGCCTCGAATTCTGGCTGTTAAATCAGAAGTTCGGCTATCAGAGAAGCGACTGAAATCGTTCCTTGGTATTGAATTCAATTCTGATGTAACGCTGCGGGAAGAAGCGGAGGATACTTCACTACAGGCTCTGCCGTCGCTTGAAGAACATTTTCAAATGGCTCTTGAAGCTCGCCCGGAAATACATCAGGCCGAGTATATGGTTGATATGAGACGAAAGGCGATTCGGGTTGCCCAGGGCGATTACTATCCGTCAGCAGGTGTATTTCTGTCGTATGACTGGCAAGCTGGATCGGATGAACTAAGCCTGAGGAAAAACAACAGCAACTCCTGGACTGCCGGGCTTTCGTTTACCATTCCGATCTTCCAGGGTGGCGCTCGCGGGGGAGAGGTCGGAATCAGTAAGGCGGATCATCGGCAAGCCATGCTCGTTCGAGAACAACTTCGGGATGATGTGCGGCTTCAAGTAGAGGAAGCATACGACTTGTTGACGCAGGCAAAAGAGACGATGGATATTCAAGGCGCCAACATTGCGGAGGCTGAAGCCGGACTCAGGATATCGAATCTTCGTTATGAGTCAGGAATAGGAACACTATTGGAAGTACTCTCAGCTCAGGTGGCTCTGACTGATGCCCGCAACGCTCAGGCTGAAGCAGTATTTCTGTTCAGACAAGCAAGATCACAATTAAGAATAGCAAGCACACTCTAATAATAGTACGGAACACACAAGACATGAATAAGAAGATTCTCAAAGTTGGATTAGTGGCGGCCATGTTTACTTTGGTGGGACTCTCCTGTGGTGGTGAAGACGAAGCAGACCAGGTGGCCTCAGAGAAAGTAGTGGCAGTGATGACGCAAGTCGTCGAGATATCGGATCAGGAAATGGTTCGGACCTACACAGGTTCTCTGGAAGGTCAGAAGCAAGCTGTCATTTATTGCAAGATATCAGAGGCGGTTGAGAAAGTCCGTGTTCGCGAAGGTGATCATGTGAAGGCTGAACAGGTCATTGTGTCGTTGAATAAATCAGGTCCAAGCTCAAGCTACCAGCAGGCGAAATCTCTCTATCTGAATGCTGAGAAACAGAACAATAGAATGGCCTATCTGTTCGATGAAGGTGCCGTAAGCGAGGCCGCCGCCGACGGGGCGCGCACGGAATACGAAGTTGCCAGGGCGGCTTTCGATGCTGCCGCCAGACTGGTTGATATACGTTCTCCCTTCGCCGGCACGGTCACTTCGGTCGATGTTGTCGATGGGAATTATCTTAGTGCTGGTCAGGTTGTGGCAACAGTAGCCAGTGTTGATCGGTTGCGTGTCAGGTTCCCCATCAATACTTCCGACATTCAACTGGTTTCGCTGGACGACGAAGTAAGAATTGCGGTTGATGCCCTCGGTCTTGTCGCGACAGGTACGGTCACGGCCGTGGCCAGATCCGCCGACCCCGCCACGCGCTCCTATGAAGTCGAGGCGACCCTGGATAATTCCGACGGACTCTTCACCCCGGGAATGTTTGTGCGAGTCAGCTTGATTGTCGAGCAGTTGGAAGGAGTATTGGTTATTCCTCGCAACGCCGTACTGAACCTCGGCGGAAGAGATGTGGTTTATATAGTCAATGAGGATACCGCCGAACGACGAGTTGTAGAACTTGGACCCGAGGTGAACGGCTCGGTGGTGATAGTATCGGGGCTTAATCCCGGTGATATCCTTGTGACTTTGGGACAGGATTACCTGGAAGATGGCGTCAAGGTCAACATCACTGGTACAGCAACAGGTGAATAATGAAGCTCTCTGAAATATCAGTCAAACGTCCAGTCTTCGCGACCATGATGATCAGCGCCCTGGTGGTGCTGGGATTGTTTTCTTACTACCAACTTTCGGTTGATCTCTTTCCGGATGTCGATTTCCCGATTACTGTCGTGCAGACGATATATCCGGGTGCGGCGGCAGAGACGGTCGAGACGGAAGTATCCAAGAAGATCGAAGATGTCATCAACCAAATATCCGGTGTCCGGCATATTACTTCCCGATCTCAGGAGGGCTTCTCGCTGATTGTTATCGAGTTCGAGATGTACAAGGGGGGCTTTGAATCGACCCAGGAGGTTCGTGAGAAAGTAGCGGGTGTGCGAGCCGAGTTGCCGGATGAAGTGGAAGAGCCACTCATCCAGAACTGGGACCCTGATGCTCAGCCGATCTTGTCGTTGGCGGTATCGGGAGAACGCCCAGCCCGTGAAGTCACCGAACTGGCAAAAAATGTTATCAAGAAACGTCTGGAGACTATCCAGGGCGTCGGCAACATTGAACTTTCAGGAGGCCAGGAGCGCGAAATCCTGGTGGCACTTGACCCGGACAGGATGGAATCGTACGGTATCAGCGTTCTTGATATAACCGGGGCTATTACGGCCGCCAACCTTGAGATACCCGGCGGACGAATTGACGAATCGGCCCGGGAGTATACGGTGCGAATGGCTGGTCGTCTGGTGCGAGTACGCGACTTCGACAATGTCATCGTCAAGAACAAGAACGGCATACCTGTTTATCTCAAGAATGTGGCCACCGTCTCCGACACCATAGCCGAACAGAGGTCATACTCAAGCTATGATATGAATCCGGCCGTGTCGTTGATTGTTACCAAGCAGTCCGGTGCCAATACTGTGGATATGGCGCGCTTAGTCAGAGCCGCAATAGTCCAATTGGAGGAGGAACTCCCTTCCGATATTACCATCGAGATTGTTCAGGACAATGCTACATTTATCGAGGATTCCGTTCACGAAATCCTGTTCAATATCCGGTTTGGAACAATTTTAGCAGTGCTCGTAATATTCATGTTTCTGCTGGACTATCGCCCGACGATTATTGCAGGTTTGTCTATCCCGATTTCGCTGGTGGCTACATTCACGATAATGAATTCGCTTGGTTTTACGATTAACATGATGACATTGATGGGATTGTCGTTATCAGTCGGAATACTCATCGATGACGCTATCGTCGTCATGGAGAATATCTACCGACACATCGACATGGGAAAATCGCCGGTTGCGGCCGCCATCGACGGAACCAAGGAAATAGGACTGGCTGTCTCGGCAACGACGTTTGCTATCATGGTAGTGTTTCTGCCGGTAGCCTATATGGAAGGTATGGTCGGACAGTTCTTCTTCGAGTTTGGCATCTCGGTAGCCTTTGCGGTATTGATTTCACTTTTTGTGGCTTTTTCCTTAACGCCCATGCTCTCCTCGCGGTGGCTGCACAAGGCGACAGCTGTTGCTGCAAGAACTTCGTCAGGCGGAATACTACTACGTATGTGGTATAGAGTGCGCAACGTACTCTCTTTATGGAACAAGTTCTTCGACCGTCTCAAACCCAGGTACAAAGGTCTATTGGCAGCTTCTTTGCGTAGACGGTGGCTTGTCATCCTGGGCGCCCTGGGGTCGGTTGCACTGGCAGCGTATATGACCAAGTATGTGGGCGCAGAGTTTATGACCGCCTCGGATCAGAATCAACTGATTGTGTCAGTGGTTACACCTCCGGGAACGAATCTGGAGGAGTCGACCGCTCGTTTCAGGACGGCCGAGAACCGCATTCGAGAACTGAAGGAAGTAGCCCACACATATGTCACCATTGGCGTTGGAAATGCTCCTGTCACCGACGGATCGATGTTTGTCAAACTCATAGATCGCAGTGAACGAGAACTGACAGCTCGACAACTCGTGGATTCGGTGCGCATACTCCTGTCCGATATTGCCGGGGCGCGTATCGCTGTGGCAGATCAACAGGGGGAAGGCGGAGGTGAGAAACCGGTTGAGTTGTCTATCAGGGGCAGTGATCTGGATGAGTTGGCACGGCTGGCCCACAAGGTGCAGGCGATAATGCGAGAAACTTCCGGAACAGCTGACATCGATAATACGATGGAAGAAGGAAAACCGGAAATTCTGGTGGATGTTGATCGCCGGTTGGCCGATGATCTGGGACTGGATCTTTATGCAATACCGGCTACCGTGCGAACGTTGGTCGAAGGGGAGGTTGTCTCAACTTTCAAGGATGGGACCGAGGAATACGATGTTCGCGTCAGGCTCGAAGAGAAATTCCGGTCTTCCATGAATGACATAGGACGAATACTCGTCCTGAGCGATAAGGAATTGGCGGGTGGCGAGAAGCCGTTGATTCCGTTGGATCGTGTGGCCGAGTTGGAGAAAGGTTCTTCTATAGGTCAGTACAATCGTTTTGATCGCCAGCGCGAAATCAGGGTTAATTCCAACGTGGCCAGTTGGGCTTTTGCAGGTACTATAACGCAACAGATAATGGATAAAGTAAGCCTGATGAAGCTATCGCCTGGTTATGTTATTGAACCTGTGGGCGAAGCGGAGATGATGGAGGAATCGTTTACCAACATTCTTTTGGCGCTGATGCTGGCTGTCATTTTCATCTACCTGCTCCTGGCATCTCAGTATGAATCGTTCTTTGATCCGTTCTCAATCATGATTTCGTTGCCTCTTTCGCTGGTAGGAGCAATTCTGGGACTGGTCGGATCATCGTTCTCCATCATGTCCATGATCGGCATCGTGTTGCTGATGGGATTGGTAACGAAGAATGCCATCCTGCTTATCGATTTTGTGAAACAAGAACGTGCCAAAGGTGTTTCAAGAACTGATGCCATACTTAGTGCCGGACCGATCAGATTGCGACCAATTCTGATGACTACTTTGGCCACGGTTTTTGGAATGCTGCCATTGGCACTCGGTATTGGGCCCGGTGCTGAGTTCCGGGCACCAATGGCAAAAGCTGTAATCGGTGGAATGCTATCGTCAACGCTGTTGACTCTGGTGGTCGTGCCGGTAGTGTATACTCTGGTTGATGATTTTGTCGGATTGTTCCGGCGCAAGAAGAAGGATGGTTCATTGGTGGAAAATGAGGGAACGGCTATAAGTGGTTGAGCTTGTTAACCCCAATTCATCGCTTGGATATTCCCGGCTCTATCTCGATCAGGTTAGTGGGAACTCTGAAGCTCTGCATTTCTATGCCGGTCAGAGCCTGGAAGAAGTGGCTGACTCCCTGGATGGCATCAACTATCCAAGGGACGCGGTAGCAGACTTACTCGAAACTCAGAATCGTTCCTATGGTTGCAGTCAGGCTACTTTTGACAACATAGACAAGCTACGTGATTCGGGAACGCTATGCGTTTTTTCCGGTCAGCAAGCGGGGCTTTTTGGTGGGCCGATGCTGGTTATCTTCAAAGCTTTGGCAATAGTCAAGGCCTGCCGCAAATACGCTAAGACATTGAATCGGCCGGTGGTTCCGATGTTTTGGATTGCCGCCGACGATCATGATTTTGCCGAGGTCAACCACACGTTTATTCTCGACCACGGCAGTGAAGTATGTCGGGTTTCCTACGACGGAGTGCGTGATTTGGAACTGCCGATGGGCGAAACATCGCTGAGTGATGTCGATGCGCTCGATCGAGCCAGGCAACAGTTGCGAGAAGAACTTGGGGATTCCGATTTCACGGACGATCTGTATAGTCTGATTGATCGTTGTTATACTACTGAGGACACCTTTGTCTCGGCGTTTGCGAAGCTGATGACTGCTCTGGTTGGAGAGTACGGGTTGGTCCTGTTCTCGCCATCCGATCCTAAGGCCAAGCAATTGGCTGTTCCGTTGTTTGAACAGATACTCCACAAACAGGACGAGCTTCACGGACAGCTGAACGCAGCCAACCGGGAGATCGTTGACAGTGGCTATCATCTTCAAGTAGAGAAGAAACCAGAGGCGGTTCATCTTTTCCTCAATCGTGAGGGTCGCAGGCCGATCCTTCGGGATGGTGACATGTTTGTTGCGGGTGAGGAACGATTTATACTTGACGAATTGTTGCAGTTAATCCGATCCGAACCGGAGAGATTCTCGCCTGATGTGATGACCAAGCCGGTGTTCCAGTCGTATTTATTCCCGGTCCTGTCTCAGAAAGGTGGTCCGGCCGAGATTGCGTATCTGGCACAGATGAATCGTCTTTTCCCGCTATTTGATAGAGTCGCTCCTTATTACAGGGCGAGAGCTACGGCCACCATCGTTGAGAAAAGATTTCAGAAGATTATGACTGCTCACGACATATCTCTTGAGGACCTTGCGGGCGACGTTGAACAAGTTGTCAACCGTGTTCTGGGGGTTTCATTTCCCTCTGATCTGGAGCAGAAATCTCAGACGATGAAGACTGATGTCGATGAGACTGTCGGCAGCTTCGTTGATATGGCCTTGAAGTTTGAGCCGTCACTTGAGACCTACAGCAACCAGGTGCGGGGAAAAATTGACCATTTGCTTCGGCAGATGGAAGGGAAATTGTTCGCTGCTCACAAGCGACGAAGTGCACAGGTGCGGGATAGTATCTACCGCTTATGGAGAGTGCTGTACCCACATCGAGCCTTGCAGGAACGAACGCTCAACATGAGCTATTTCCTGTCGCGGTATGGTCGTGGAATCATTCCATTTCTGTTCGAGCAGCTCGACAGCGAGGAAACTTCGCACCAACTCATACACTTGTCCGATCTGAAGGAGGCACCATGAACGTTGGCATTACCTGTTATCCCTCGACCGGTGGTTCGGGAGTTGTTGCGACGGAATTGGGGCTCCATCTAGCCCGGGGCGGACATCAGGTACATTTTATTTCATATGCGATTCCCTTTCGTCTGGACAAGTACGAAGCGAATATAAGCTATCATGGTGTTGAGACCACTGCCTATCCGCTGTTCAAGTTTCCGCCGTACACGATCACACTCGCGGCCAAGATGGCCGAGGTGGCACGCAACTCCAAGCTCGACATTCTGCACATGCATTACGCAATTCCGCATGCTACGTGTGCTTATCTGGCTCAGCGTTTACTGTCCGACAACGGTGAAGTGCCACCGAAGATCATAACAACTCTGCACGGCACAGATATAACACTGGTGGGGCAGGATCCATCGTTCTATGACATGACACGCTTTTCGATCAATGCCTCAGATGGTCTGACTGCTGTCTCGCAGTATCTGGCCGACGAAACAAAGGAGGTCTTCAAGCTCGACAAAGACATCCGGGTGATTCATAACTTTTTCGATCCCGAACGTTTCCGTTCATCTGAATGTAGATGCGCTCGGGCGGATTTTGCCACTCCCGACGAGTTCATTATCGTGCACATATCGAACTTCCGTCCTGTAAAGCGAACCCTGGACGTGATCGATATTTTTGAGAGAATCTCTGCCCAGGTGCCGGCTCGATTGCTGATGATCGGCGACGGACCTGATATCGTTTTGACACGACGACAGGTGAAGAAAAAAGGACTCGTCGACCGAGTTCGGTTCCTTGGAAGCCAGGATCGTATCGAGGCTGTTTTGCCATGTGCCGATCTGTTTCTGATTCCCTCCGAGGAGGAGTCGTTTGGATTGGCGGCCATGGAAGCACTGGCGTGCGGCGTTCCAGTGATCGGCTCTTCGGGTACAGGGCTGACCGAAGTGGTTGACGACTATAAGAACGGCTTCCTGCTGCCTGTGGGAGACACCGGTTCCATGTCGCGGGCGGCTGTATCGCTACTAAAGGACACCGAGAGGTTACAGCAGTTCCGGAAAGCTGCGGCCAAAATGGCTTTGGAAAAATTCGCTGGTGAGAAAATTGTGGCAGAATATGAGCAGTACTACGAGGAAGTTCTCAATGGCTGACCGGATTCATCTTGACGTACTGGCGATTGCCGCCCATCCCGACGATGTCGAGATTACTTGTGGTGGGCTTATGATCAAGATGGCCTCACTCGGTCGCACTACCGGTGTACTCGATTTGACTGAAGGGGAGATGAGTACCCTGGGTACGACTGAAAGCCGTCAAACTGAGGCGGCCGCGGCCGCTGAGATTCTGGGTCTATCCTGGCGGGCCAATTTAGGTTTACCCGATGCCGCAGTGGAGTCCACTTCGGCCAACAAACTCAAGCTGGCGCAGGTCATACGTGACACCAGACCGGAGATGGTCGTTCTACCCCATTGGGAACAGCGTCATCCTGATCATCTGGCTTGCTGTAGGCTGGGTTACGATGCTTGCTACCTGGCTGGACTCAAAAAGGCTGACCTCAGCGGTGAAGCTTTCCGTCCTCGCAAAATCATCTATGCCTCATACTTCCGCAACTCTGACTACTCATTCCTGGTGGATATATCTGACGAAATGGACAAGAAATGTGAGGCTGTCGCTGCCTATAAGTCCCAGTTTGGTGGCGCCGTGACAGCTAAGCAGATTTTCCAGCCGGGCGTGGATATTTTTGATCTCATGCGTACCCGTGCGGGAGCGTTGGGGCAGGTTGTTGATGTGAAATACGCCGAGGCTTATACGGTCAAGGAGAAGATATTATTAGACGACCCTTTTCTTATGCCGGTGCAGTCAATCTAACAACCACCGGTTGCTCTTGATTACTATGGGTATGAATAAACAAAATACACTCGCGATCGGTAAGGAGTCATCTCTCGGTGATATCGGTGCGGGCTTGAGAGCAACAGTTGTCGGATCGGTCGTCAACGTCGTCCTGGTTGTGTTCAAGCTATGGGCAGGAATCCTCAGCGGCAGTCAGGCTCTGATCGCTGACGGGATACACTCGCTGTCCGATCTGTTCAGTGATTTCGTTGTTATCCTGGGGTTGAAGTGGGGCCGTCGGCATGAGGATGCGGACCATCCTTACGGACACGCCCGTATTGAGACTATATCAAGTATGATTGTCGGTATGCTGTTGGTCGGTGTGGCGGTTGGGATCGCCTACAGCGGCTTGCAGTCAATCTACCATCATGAACCATCCAGCCCAAGCCTCTTTGCTGTCATAGCGGCCGCGACAAGTATTATTCTCAAAGAAGGGTTGTACTGGTACACAATAATAATCGGCCGTCGCCTTCGTAGCCTCGCTCTTATCGGCAACGCCTGGCATCACCGTTCTGATGCGCTTACTTCGGTAGCTGTTTTGTTTGGAGTGGGTGCCACTTTTGTGAATCCCGACTGGTCTCTGGCCGATTCCTATGCTGCCCTGGTTGTGACATTTTTCGTAGCCAAGATAGGCCTGCAGTTGGTCTGGTCGGCTTTTAAGGAACTATCGGATACGGCTCCCGACCGGGAAGTATTGATCCAATTGACAGAATGCGCCGAGCAGATCGATGGGATACAGCAGGTTCATGACATGCGTGCCCGGTTAAGCGGGTCGCAGATATTCGTCGAATTGCATATCGTTGTCGATCCTGATCTGACTGTTCGCGCCGGGCATGCTATTGCTCACAATGTCAAGAAGCGGTTATTGGAAGAGTTTTCCGATGTCACCCGCGTTATTATCCACACTGATCCGGAATTGAAGACAGACATCTAAACCGGGGCGATTCAAATTCAAAGCTGCTGGAACGCCACCTGAAGCAGTAGTAGAGCTAACTTACATTTTAGCAGATTCTTCCCCGCAGTCCGAAGGATAAAGACTTACTTAGAAAGCGGAAGGGGTGGGAATCGAACCCACCGGGGACAATATGATTGCCCCCCGCACGGCTTTGAAGGCCGGGACCGCCACCAGACGGCATCCGCTTCCGGTGTGATTATAATACAAATGGGTTCAGGATGCAATTGTCGAGGATATGAACCTATGTTATCGGAGGAGAACAAAATCGGGGTGAGAGGATTTGAACCTCCGACATCCTGCTTCCTACAGGGCAAAACTAAACAGACATCTCAAGAAACTACAACGCCAGAACGCCGAAATTGGTGGTATCTCCAATGAAAGAAGATGAAGATCTATAGGAAGATGTAGAATTGTTCTCCTTATTTCACATCCTGATCAGCGCTCTCACCATTTTGTTTCTTGAAGGGCATCCGAGTGCCGAATAATATTAAGAGCATTGTACTTCCCGCCCCACCAACGAGAATGTTTTGAATCTCCTCGTACGCGCCAGTTCCCTTTAAAGCATGCGAGCAACTTAATATAACCAATCCCCAGATGCACGCGTTGACAATAATCATCACTCCTGTTCTAATCGCTTCTGTTATCATTATTATCGTTCCTTCTGTTTCTTGGGGTCCTTCCGAGTACCAAATAATAATAAGAACAATGTAGCTCCCGCTCCACCAGAGAGAATGGTCTGAATCAACGGGTACGCGTCCGTTCCCTTTAAAGCCCACGCGCAACTTAATATAACCAATCCCCAGATGCACGCGTTGATAATAATCAGCGGTCCTCTTTTCATCATTTTCGTTCTTTCCTTTTCTTGTTAAATAGTAAATTCAGCTATAGTCTCGTGTGTATCCAACAGTTCTTAACAATGAAAAATACTCAGAAAGAAACCCCTTCCGCGAGTGTGACCGCCCAGCGGTCGAAGATATCCCGTACCGGTTTCCGGGGGATTCCATCTACCTCGTATTCATCGATGAGTATCACAACATGAAGCCGCCGCTTGTTCTGCTGATCGTCCATCAGTACAACCATCGTCCGTGCGTGGGAGACAAAATCGGGGTCGGGTTGCGCCGGAGCTTTGCGCACCACGTCACCAAAAAGTTTGAATACTTTCCGGCCATTTATAATCACAGTCTCCACGTCGTCGTACTTGAATGACTCTACTAGATCCATTGTGCTGGCACACTTGATCGCCACTCGGTAGTGTTCTATTGCACTACCCATGGTTTGGGTGTCGTCAGCCGATTTTTCAGGTAGCGTTACCCATTTGAAGAAGATGTCTGTTGTCATATCCTGAAGGTGCGCCAGTAGCGAACCAATATCCTTGTTGCGCATACCACGATACTCAGGGTGGGGGACACCGTAAGGATTCTCAAAAACAAACCAGTGCAATGGGTGATCGAAACGAATGCCGAAACGACGGCTATCGAACCGCACGACATGGTCCGGCAACTCTTTAGTTTTTGCTCCCGGATGGCAGGCGAGAGTATGATATGTAGTAGCGAACTCGGCTTCTAGTTCGGCCCGTGGTGTGTGGTACCGAACATTGTAATTCATGTCGGTGATAAACTGGCGACCACTCTCGGGGCAGTTCCAGATCAAAAAGAACGCACGATAGAAATCGCGTTGGGGCATCACCTCGGCGAAATATGCCGGGTGCCCGGCTACAATTGTATCGTTCACCGAAAGAACCTTCAGACCTTCGCCAGGCCAGATTTTTGGAATTCTCTCTCTGACATAGTCTTCGGTAATTTCGGGTACTTCGATCGGCCCCCAGTGCAGGAAGTAATAAATCACTTTTGTCGTGTTTACTAACAATGTACCGGTGTCAGCAGAACCGGTGAAATTGGAATCACTCCAGGTGTATCCAAGGTCAGGCAAGTTAATAGTGAGGTTCGCTCTGTTTGCAAGTAACGACTCCAGGTCTGTGTCGGTTCGGACTTCGGGAGGCTGGGCTACCACGCTGGATGCTGTCATCAGGGCAAATAGGATTAGAAGATTGATTGCTGTGATTGAACGCTTAATCATCTGATTCCTTTTCACTGGAGTGTTGGTCAAATGAGGGAGGGGTGGTTCGATAGCGTTTGATGAGAGTCTCCAAGCCGGACGGGCGGAATGTCAGTAATGATATGTTTTTCAATTTCTCCTCGGCTTCGGCTGACAGGTTAGCTTGTCCCGACTCGAGATTTGTGTACAGAATCTCAGAGGCCACGTGATTGTGATGCAGGCAGGACAAGTAAGTACTATTGCTCCATACGGTCTCATGCACACCCTTCATGTCTTTTGTGAGTAACCCGAGCAGGTGTTCTTCAGCGTCGACTACAATACTGATCTGCTGACCGGGCCAGGTATCCAAAGCCGGATCGTACCCGGTCAGTTGCTGAGTAATCACGTCCGGGATCTGCACCTCGCTGTAAACTCTGCAGATGATGCGTACGCCCCTGGTTGCGGTTTCTCTGAGGGAATCTGCAAGCAGGCTGAAAGGACCGGGAGACAGGTCACAAAGAACAATCCCCTTGGCTCGATCCAGCATGGCTATGCTTTGACTGATCACCTGATCCACGGTCTTGAGATGATATATCCCGTCATCCTGCGGGGAGCTCGAAAGAGTTTTCAGCGCACGGTCAGCTTCCTGACGGTGTTGTTTGAAGCACTGTTCGAGTTTGTCGAGTAGTTCCACCGGTGGCACCGCCCGGCAAAGTCTTCTTTCTCCCACCTCGACGATGATTGCCCCTTTGTCCTCAAGGGAAGCTATCGCTTTGTATGTGTTGGGAGGCTGCTTACCGACGGCGTGGCTGATCCGATAGCCGGTCGCCGGGGAGTTTTCTACAAGGAAACCGTAGATGAGAGCCTCGATCTCTGTGAAACCGAGAGCCTGTAATGGCAGAGTATAGTCTTTGCTTGTCATATTGGTAGTATATGCTACCAATATTATTTGTCAACACTATTTTGTTTATGAGCCTATCTACAAATTCAATTTGTATTGGAATATCGGGACAAAAATCCGATCCAGCTTCGTACAGGGGATCTGTCTACGAAGACAAACTTACCCATACAGGATTGTCTTCATCTTATTATGTGTCTTCCAGTAATTCGGACGAAGTATATCGAAATTAATGACACCTATAGGGAAGTAAGATAAATCGGGGTGAGAGGATTTGAACCTCCGACATCCTGCTCCCAAAGCAGGCGCGCTG
>JAHOYZ010000038.1 GCA_019038695.1 Candidatus Zixiibacteriota bacterium | reverse complement strand
GGAGACCGGTTTAGGCCGGTCTCTTTTTTTGTGGTGGTTGTTGTAGGGCAGAACCACCTGGTGATTCTGCCAATCCGAGAAGGTGGAACCGCTAAGAAGCTTTTCGTCCAAGACTCATGGGGCAATCGTACGTCGTTGCTCTTCGACTCCGCTTAGCGTGATATAATAACAATAATAACAGGTGATTCCTGTATCAGGTCGGCAAGCAGGCGATGCTTGCTATAGTTGTTTCATCAGCGATTCGATCTGAGACGCAAACTTCGAGGCTAATGGTCGGTTCGCCCCTTCCTCAAACATTGCAAAGGCTATAGGCTGGTCGGAACTGTAAGCCAGCAATCCTACGACTTTGCCGTCTGTTTTGAGCGGTTGCACTACAAAAGAGCGACTGTCATCGTCCAATAGTAGTTTGCGCTCGAAGAAGTTACCGCTGAAAGCTTCGCAAAAATCCTCAGTGTAGACCAAGCCTTCCTCAGCTACTTTTTCAAAGAGAGACGACTTGGTGGGTAGCGAGACGGTCAGACCGTCACGCATGGCGCCATCCTTCCAGGTTGAGATAGCGGCCAAATTATTGGTGTCCTGCATCCTGACAACTAGCACGCCCTTGCTGATCTCAAAATCTCTGGTGAGTTCCTCGGTCAACTCGGAGAACGCCTGGGCCAGGTTGACACAGCGTTCTTCAGGTATGACGGATTCTCGCACGGCTTGCTCTGATATGTTATCCAGCCCCGAATTGTTCGCGCTCTTATCCATCCAATTGAAAATACTCATAGTTGTTATTGTGCCTCTGATGTAGCGGTTTCGGCGTCCCGCTTGAGGTTAAACTTTTTGACTTTGCGCCACAACGTAGTGCGACCAATGCCAAGTTCCTGAGCCGTCTGCGTGTAGTTCCAATCATTTTCGACCAAGGCTCTCTGGATCAACGATCGTTGATTGTCGTCGAGTCGTGAAACGGTTGTCCGTCGGACTGGCTCCGAAGTCGTCCGAGGTCTTGTGTCCGAACCGGACCCTACGAAGGAGATATCATCGGTCTCCATTTGATCCCCGTTGCACAGAGCGAATGCTCGTCTGATAGTGTTCTCCAGTTCGCGAACGTTGCCGGGCCAACTGTGATGCAAAAGTCGATCGACAGCTGTGCGGGTAATTGTTTTAGCAGGTTCTTCATTCTCAGAGGCAATGGTGTGAAGGAAATTGTCTATCAAGATTTCGATATCATCAGCCCGATCGATTAGGCTGGGCAACTCTATCGTGACAGTACTCAATTGATCCAGGAGATCCTGAGCAAATGCCCCACTCTCTGCTTTGGCATCAAGTTGATCACTAGTCAGTGTGACAAAGCGGATATCCAGACGCCTGGCTCGTCCATCGCTATCAAGAATAGTGAAATCCTTTAAGAAAGCCAGCAGGCGATCCTGAACAGAGGTGCTCATACCACCGATGTTGTCGAGAATCAGAGTGCCGCCATCGGCTCGTTGAAGCAGAGGTAGTTCGGCGTGTTTTTCTGTCTCGAACAATTGGCCAAGCAGTACATTCTCTGGTAGGGCCGAACAATCCACAACCACCAGCCGCCCATTCCTGCGGAGGGAGTGATGATGAATTACCCGTGCAACCAATTCTTTGCCGGTCCCCGAGGCACCGGTGATCAAGATGGGGATATCGGTGGGAGCTACTCGGGAGATCGTTCCTTTGAGATCAGTAATTTCCTTTGACACTCCGATGATATTGTCGAAAGAGTAGCGCATTGCTACCTGTTCCTTAAGGAGGCTGCGTTCAATTCTGATCCGGCGATATTCGACTGCCTTCTGAATTCGGGAGAGCATTCTCTCTGGCGATAGCGGTCCGGTCAAGCTATCAAACGCCCCGGCTTCATCGGTTCTGGCCACCTCTCCAGACTTTTCATCGGGCATCCCCACGATAACCTCGGTGAATGGCGACAGGTAACGTATCTGGCGCACGATCTCAGCACCATTGGTTTGGGACTCCTCCAGGGTCAGTACGACGACATGGACCTCCGAACTCTCTAATATTGCCATAGCGTATTCTAATGATTCGGGCCGGACAATATTATAAGCACCACGATCCAGAACAACCGAAAGAGAACCGGTCTCGGATCTGTCCCCTTCTATGAGGAGGATCTGGGCGCTGGTTGTAGTTGTGGAATCGTTCATTTTGCAATGGTCTCCTGGGCGGGGATGATGATTGTCGTCTCGATGCTATCATGTTTGTCATTGATTTTCGTCTGGAGTTCTACTCCCAGTTGGGTGGCCAGTCGATGTATGTCACGCGGAAGGCCTTCATTTCTGACGATACGAACAAGCGAACCTCCAGTGCGGGTAGTGACATTCACCACCTGGTCTCGGGAGTCCTTTGCTAAGTGAATGCTGATTTGTATTTGGCTGGTTTGACCGGTGGCACGAAAGTGAATCGCGAGAATAGATTCGAACAAGTGAGCATATATATCACCCGGAGCGGTTGTGTACGGAACGGGACTGGTGACAATTAGCTTTACCTCATCGGTGAATCGATTAGTATCAGTGAAGCGGATGATGGCATTCTCTGCCTCATACTGGAGATTTACACGGCGTCTAACCTGATGGGCGAATTTCCTGTACATCATCTCGATATTGAAGTGTCGATCCATGTCGTATGCCTCGCCCAGAATAATGTCCGTGATCTCTCTGGTTTCCTCGGGGCTGAGGGTTTGGCAGGATGATTCCAGTACGCTGGCTGCTGTTACTATTGTGGCCAATGAACTACGTAGATGGTCTTTGCTGGAGTCCTGATTGGTCTCGACAGACGGCATTGCATCCACAGCACTCGGAGTGAGCCTTACAAGGGACAAACTCATGCCACCTGATGTGAGGTTCTCCAGGGTCATCGCAGGATGATGACCGGAGGCGATTACTTGATCCGTGGTTTGACCATACTCCTGCCCAATCAGGGAACGTAACTCAGTTGAGAGCATGGTTCCTGCAGCTCCGTTGGCATGAACAATACAACCGGAGGCTCGGTTGACAAGCAGATGCGCCTCATTAGTGTTCAGTTTTTCTTGAAGGGTAAGGTAGGTCTCATTTGCTGATGAAACCGCGTGGCGGAAAAGTCGCACGAGAGAGGAGAAACAGTTGTCAATCTTATCGCGGGTGACAGGATCCACCGGACCATACAGACCAATGACAAACTCTTCGCCTGGCTCCGTCTGAATGGTCGCTGTACGCACATTACAGGCACCTGAACTTCCTCTCGATTCCAGTTCATGTCGGTGCGAGAAAATCGCATTCCCGTCCAGAGCTGCCGACGATTCGATTATGTCTATCGGGAAAGGAGGTTTGTCGGGATGAAGGAAACAAGATTGCCGCACCAGGAAAAACTGATGTCCCGGTGGTGGCAACAGGTCCAGAAAAGCAGATTCCTGATCGGTCAGCCAGTCGCGTAGCATTGCTCCGAGCAATAGAGACGAAGCGGCCGCTACTTTGGCCTCCTCGGACAAATACCCGAATCTACCTTCCGATTCGACCGTGCAGTGAACTCCTCCAGCGTTAGTGTTGGGGAGTACTAATCGGTTTGAGTCCGTTTTGGGATTCATTGAGCTTCCTTGCTGTTTCATTTTCATTCCATCAACCGTGTTTCAAATTGAGACATCTATTATTGCTATCGACCTCCTGCTCACGACCTTTAGCCGGAACCAGCTGGCCTTTTCGTAACCAGGTGATTGCCACCATTGAGAAATCGACTACACTGCCTGTGTCCTTGTGGTTCTTGGAGAAATCACACATTGATAACTGGTCGTTTGTGTTTTGTCTTGACAGGACCAAGGGAGGGGAGTAATTTCATCTATGCAGTTCAAGAAGCAACGCCTTGAGCGTATCGCACGATTTGCCCGTCTCAGACAATCCACGAAACAAACCCGACAATTGTCGATTGAACATGCTGTATTTGTGGACTTCTCCAGGTTATTACAGACATTCGATACTGTATCACATCCCGGGGGAACAGACTGATGGCCGATACGATAGCAATCATTCCAGCCCGGTTGGGATCAACGCGTTTTCCGCGAAAGGTGCTGCATCTGTATCGAGGAAAGCCATTGCTGGAATATGTATATGATGAAGTGTCCAGATCAAAACTCATCGACCAGTCGGTAGTGGCCACCGATAGTATGGAGGTTAAGCGTGCTGTCGAAGATTTCGGCGGCCAGGTTGTTCTTACTTCCAAACGGCATCGGACCGGCTCGGATAGGGTAGCTGAAGCAGCCAAGAAGTTTCGCGGCAGCATATTCGTCAATATTCAGGCGGACAATTTCGGCGTTAAGGCTAGAGTGCTTGATCGGGTGATATTGCAGATGAAGAAAACCGCCTCGATTACATTTGCCACCTTCGCATACAAGTTAAACTCTGAAAAGGAACTGCGAGACCCGAATCTCGTTAAGGTAGTAACAGCCTCCGACGGCCGCGCTTTGTGGTTCTCTCGATCGCCAATACCGTATGTGCGAGATACTGATGCACGTCGATGGACAGCTCGGCATCAATTTCTGGGACATATCGGAATATATTTCTATCGCCGCTCCGGACTGATGCAGTTCGCCCGGTGGAAACGAGCGGCCTTGGAAAAAGCCGAGTCGCTTGAGCAGTTGCGGATCCTCGAAAACGGTGGTCGAATGGTTGTCTTCAGAACCAAAATGCAGACCGTTTCGGTGGATGTGCCACAGGATGTTAAGAAGCTGGATAGTATATATAAATAGGAAGAATCATGTTGGAAAAGGTGAAGTACATTTTTGTTACCGGCGGAGTGGTCTCGGCTCTGGGTAAAGGGATAGCCTCAGCCTCGATAGGCTTGCTCTTGCAGCGGCGGGGTCTCAAAGTGTTGAACATAAAACTCGATCCGTATCTCAATGTTGACCCGGGAACGATGAATCCGTTTCAGCATGGCGAGGTGTTTGTGCTCGATGACGGTTCTGAGACCGATCTTGATCTGGGTCATTACGAGCGCTTTTTGGACAACACTCTGTGTGCCGATAACAATGTCACCACCGGTCAGATATATCATACGATCATCACCCGTGAACGACGCGGCGATTATCTGGGCGCAACGGTACAGGTTATCCCACATGTTACAGAGGAAATCAAGGGGCGCCTTCGACGCTTCGCCCGGATGGAAGATAAGCCAGATGTGGTTGTGGCCGAAATCGGCGGCACAGTTGGTGATATCGAGTCGCTCCCCTTCATGGAGGCCATCCGGCAAATGGGTCTCGAAGAGGGCTACGACAATGTGATGTATATCCATGTCACGCTCGTACCGTACATCCCTACGGCTGGGGAGTTCAAGACCAAACCCACCCAGCACTCAGTGCGTGAACTCCGCGCTATCGGTATTCAACCAAATATGCTGCTATGTCGATCGGCTCTTCCTATTGATGAAGGCTTGCGTCAGAAGATCAGTCTGTTCTGTTCCGTGCCGAGCGGTTCGGTTATTGCCGCGGAGGATGTCTCTTCTATCTATCAAGTCCCTCTGAAATTTCACGAACAGAAGACCGATGATATTGTCTGCAAACATTTCGGACTTGACCTGCCTGATCCGGCTATGGACGAATGGGAAGAAATGGTCCGCAAAGTCCAAAGCCCCAGACACCATCTCAAAATCGCGATCTGCGGCAAATACGTGAACCTGAAAGATGCCTACAAGTCCATTATCGAAGCTTTCGTTCATGGCGGTGTTCACAGTGAGGCCGAGGTCAAACTTATCTGGGTCAGTTCCGAGGATATCAAACAACAAGGCCCAGAAAAGCTGTTACGCGATATTGACGGTCTCCTTATCCCTGGCGGATTCGGCGAACGCGGTGTTGAGGGCAAGATCGAGGCCATACGGTATGTACGCGAGAATGATATTCCATTCCTTGGTATATGCCTGGGGATGCAATGCGCTGTCATTGAATTTGCTCGCAATGTATGCGACCTCCCCGATGCTCACAGCTATGAGTTCTATCAGGAAGGACTCAAGCATCCTGTGATTCATCTTATGGCAGATCAGGAAGGCGTTAGCGAACTTGGTGGTACGATGCGTTTGGGAGCATATCCGTGTGTTCTTGAAGACAATTCCCTTTCGGCTGAAGCCTACGGAACCACTGAAATCTCAGAGCGCCATCGTCATCGTTACGAAGTCAACAATGCCTATCGCGATATGCTCACCGACAATGGCCTCCGTCTTGGTGGTTTGTCTCCCGACGGACGCCTCGTAGAGATAATTGAGGTGCCGGATCACCGATGGTTTGTGGCATCGCAATTCCATCCCGAATTGAAATCGCGCCCGACTCGTCCTCACCCGTTGTTCCGCGAGTTTGTCAAAGCGGCGGTGAAATACAATGTGGATCAGGCAGGAGAGTCGAAAGAAACCACATCCAATCCGACGGATATCCGGGAAACGACGGGGTAGGGGGAATCTACACGGATCTGGTTGACTGGGTTCCTGCTCTACAAGATGACTGGGCGAGCCGACGCCCTATTTTGCCGTTGCGTTTTGAGCGTTCATCCCCTAATTTTTAGGCCGTGAGTGAGATCAAGTACAATCTATCGTGGCTTAAAGGGAAGATAATCGCCATTGATGGACCAGCCGGGTCCGGTAAATCTACCACCGCCAAACTGGTCGCCGCCAGCCTTGGCTATGCTTACCTCGACACCGGCGCTATGTATCGAGCGCTCACTCACTACGCCCTGACAAATGGAGTCTCTACTGCTGACCGGGTGGCGCTTGGCAAACTGGCTGAGATGCTGCCGATCACATTCAAGACCGAGTCTGATCTTAATCGCGTTTTCATTGGCGGCAAGGAAGTGACCTTCGAGATTCGCACTCCTGATGTTACCCGCCATGTATCGGAAGTTGCCTCGCACAAGGAAGTCCGGCAGGCATTGGTCAAACAACAGATGGAAATGGGCGAAGTCGGATCTATCGTGGCTGAAGGCAGAGACACGACTACCGTTGTTTTTCGCGATGCTCACCTGAAGATATACCTTGACGCTTCGGTGGAAGTACGAGCACAGCGGCGTTTGCTCGAACTAACTCATGCCGGTGTGGCGACTAGTCTTGATGAGCTAAAAAAAGAAATCCAACGGCGGGACGACTACGATTCCAACCGTGAACACTCCCCTTTGACGCGAGCACCCGGCGTGATTATTGTGGACACGACCGACCTGTCGATTGAAGGCCAGGTGGATCATATCCTGATGCTCGCCAAAGATAGATTTCGTCCAGTATGAAGATCCTCTTTTGGGCGGGCTGGGCTCTCTCTCGGGTGCTGTTTACGGTCGGTGGCGGTTTGCGCATAGAGGGTCAGGAACACATTCCCAGGGATGGTGGGTTTCTTCTGGCGACCAATCATATTTCCTATTACGATCCGCCCCTGGTGGGAAGCTGTGTTCCTCGTGAAGTCTATTTCTTTGCCAAACAGGAGTTATTCCGTAACCCGTTGGTCAAACGCCTTCTGTTGCGGGTCAATGCTTTACCGGTGAATAGAGGGGCTGTTGATCGCCAATCGCTAAAGGCCTCAATCGATGTTATCAAGGCTGGCTACGGATTGACTTTTTTCCCGGAAGGCACTCGGTCGAGAACTGGCGATCTCCTATCTCCCAAGCCCGGTTTGGGCCTGATCGCTACCCGCGCGCAGTGCCCGATTGTACCGACCGCAATTATTGGCAGTGATGATTTCCGTTCCTGTCTGACTCGAAAAAGGCGTATTGTCGTCCGTTTTGGAGAGCCTTTTTCGTCGGAATGGGTAGCCTCATTTGGTCGGGGCAAAGGTGCTTATCTCGAGATAGCTCAGGCCGTAATGGGCCGTATTGGGAAGCTTCGGGATGCTTCGTCGGATCAGATATGAAAACCAGGGGATTGAGCGCAAATAAGTAAGAAAAGTCTTGTCATTTCCCGATAATTGACTATATAAGAAGGCTGTCCAGCTTGATCAATCGGGCTGGGTGGCAAATCCGGCGGTCTTCCCATAACGGGAAAATCCAAAGCTGCTGGATCGCCTGTAAGGAGGTTCTACAACAGAAACATGGCAGAAGCCAAAAAAACTAACCCAAAACCCGCCCCGAAAATTTCCAAGCGAAAAGCGACATCAACTAAGAAGACTAGTAAGGTCAAGACAAAAGTCACTAAGAGCGATGTTGCATCTCAAGCGACCGTAGTGGTCAAAGAGAAGGAAAAGCGGGAAAGAGTCTTGACCGGTCGCCATCAACGGATGGCGGAAAAGGCAAAAATTCGGGCATCAATGCCCGCCGCTCCGGTAGCGGAAGTCGAAGTCGAAGCTGTCCGCATCACCGATGTGGCCGGCGTCGTCTATGATGCCGAAGAGTACCAGGCGATGGTTGACATGTATGATGCCACCATCAAGGACATTAAGGAAGGCGAAGTCGTACAGGGGTCGGTCATCGGTGTGACCCGCGACGACGTTGTCGTTGATGTCGGGTTCAAGTCTGAAGGTATCATTCCGATGGGTGAGTTCACTCAGCCGATCAATATTAAGATCGGTGATGAACTTGAAGTGTTCCTGGAGCAAATCGAAGATCAAAATGGTCAACTGATTCTATCGAAGCAGAAGGCCGACTTCATGCGCGTCTGGGAGAAGATTCGTGAGGTTCACGACAGTGGCAACACAATTGCCGGAACTGTGGCCCGTCGTATTAAGGGCGGTCTGGTTGTGGATATCATGGGCGTTGATGCGTTCCTTCCCGGTTCCCAGGTAGCATTGCGACAGGTTCCCGATTTTGATGCTTTGATCAATGATGAAATGCATGTCAAGATCATCAAAATCAACAAGAGTCGTCGTAACATCGTAGTCTCTCGTCGGGTCGTGCTCGAAGATGAACGCGAGAAGATGCGGGCTTCGTTGCTCAATGAGATTGGCATCGGCCAGATCCGTCAGGGTATTGTCAAGAATATCACGGACTTCGGTGTTTTCATCGACCTTGGTGGTGTTGACGGACTCCTGCATATCACCGATATGTCGTGGGGTCGGATTCGTCACCCCAGCGAGATGGCCACTCTGGGTGAGAAGATCGATGTCAAGATTCTCGATTTCGACGAGAAGAGATCGCGTATTTCTCTCGGTCTGAAACAAATGACCCCGTACCCGTGGGAGAACATCGAACAGAAATTCCCGCTGGGCAAACAGGTCACAGGCCGTGTGGTGTCGATTACTGATTATGGGGCTTTTGTCGAATTGGAGAAAGGCATCGAGGGTTTGATCCATATCTCTGAGATGTCCTGGACCCAGCATATCAAGCACCCCTCGAAGATTCTGAATGTTAATGATTCGGTTGAAGCGGTAGTTCTCTCGGTGGACAAAGACAACGAGAAGATTTCGCTGGGTATCAAGCAATTGGAGCCTGATCCCTGGACTACCATTGATGATAAATATCCTCCCACCAGCGTTGTAACCGGAAGGGTTCGTAACCTGACCGCCTTTGGCGCCTTCGTGGAACTCGAGGAAGGGATCGATGGTCTGGTGCATATCTCGGATATGTCATGGACCAAGCGTATCCAGCATCCTTCGGAAGTCATGAAGAAGGGTGACAAGATCGAGGTCAAGATTCTTCGCATTGACCACGAGAACCGTCGTATTTCTCTGGGCTTCAAGCAGCTCCAGGAAGATCCATGGCCTGAGATCGCGCGCAAGTATGCGGTGGGCACGGATTGTCTGGGAACGATCATGCGGGTTATGGACCGTGGCGTGGTGGTTGATCTTGAAGGCGGAGTCGAAGGGTTTGTTCCTTCGACACAATTGGGACATAAGGACGTAACCGATCCCACAGGTATTTTCAACGAAGGCGATGAGATACCGGTGCAGGTTGTCGAGTTCGATCGCGGTCAGCGTAAGATTGTGATGAGCGTTACTGCTTATTATAAGAAGCGTGAACAGACCGAACTGGACGAGTTCTTAACCAATCATCCGGTAGACAATACACCGGCGATGGCCGACGCTATGCCTGAGGAACTTAAGGCTCAGGTAGCAGAAGCCGCCGAAGTTAAAGAAGCTCCTGCTGAAGAGGCTCCTGCGGAAGCAGCTGTAGAGGAGACTCCAGTTGAAGAGACTCCTGCGGAAGCGGCTACAGAGGAAACTCCAGTTGAAGAGACTCCTGCGGAAGCGGCTGTCGAGGAAGCTCCTGCTGAAGCATCTGCCGAGGAAGCTCCTGCCGAGGAGGAGAAACCTGACGACGATACGGAGAAGACTGAATAGAGTTTTCTCTTACATAGATGTGATAACATCACAACCGGCGGTCCTTCGCGGATCGCCGGTTTTTTTGTGACAAAACACAAATGTGAGTCATGTGATGTCGCATCTGGCATGACAGCCGATTTGATGTGACCTCCATGTGGTAGACAAGATTCTGACAGGGCGTAACTTAGGCGGAAAACAAGGAGGCGTCTATGTCGAACAGTCGAATCACTTACCAGAACTGGATCGTTGACCTCGGACGGGATCCATCCCTGCCTGTACTACCGCCAATCACTCCCGAAGAGTCCAATGAAATTGGTGTTTTGCAAGCCAGGGTACAACAATCCCTGCAGTGTCTGAGCGAGGATGAGCGGGAACTAATCAGGCAGTTCTACTACATGGGTTACAGCTACCGCCACATATCTCAGAAGTCTGGGCGAGCAATATACAAGCTTGAGGCGATGCACAGGCGAGCTTTGCGGAAACTACGCAATGATCTGGGCGAGTTTATTCAGAGTAGATTTCACATCGATTTACCAGCAGTCGCTGAATCAGTGATTGAGTGTCATATCTGTGCGTCGCCGCATCGAGACGAAATCGATTTGTTGATTGCCGGGCGTGATCAGAGAGCCACCTGGCGACCGGTGATGAACCAGCTGCGCCGGGAGTTTGACGTTGATATTCGTTCACCACAAATGCTGATCGGGCATGAGAGGTATCATATGAGGAGGAAGGACTAATTATGTAGGGCGGAACCCCGTAGCGGTTCCACCAATCAAGTCTTGTTTCGTGTGCGGCAGGCCCCCGTCTGCCCCATTGACAATTACAAAAGGAGGAATATCAAGATGGAAACCAAAGCACTGCCAACCAAGACCCGAGGCGAACACTGTCTCAATGTATTTGTATCATTTGAACTGAAGGATCGTCTCAAAAAGTTGGCGGCTAAGTACGACCGAACGACTTCGGATATGGTGCGAGCCGTGTTGCGTATCGGTATCCCGATGATGGAAGGTTTGTCGGAAGCGGAGGAAATGATGGTCAATGAATACATCCAGCTTTTCCGCAAACTCCGCAAAGTGAAATCACTGAAGGACGTGTAGTGGGAGCATTCATTTTCCGTGGGCGTCTGCCGCCCAATAAAATTGTACATCTCAATGTATATTAGTATATTACGTTATATTTGCTTCCCCAATTGTACGATCTTCGCAACTGGCTTGTGGCCGACAACACTGGCATTGTGATTGTCCAACTCGCGTCGCTTGAAGGGCCATGTTTTAAGACGAAATGGGTGCGGATATGAGAAAATAGAACGGAGAGTCAATGCGGGAGGAGGTATGCAGAAACCGGCCACCCCGTGGCGAGATGGCCGGTGCAGTATACACTATGCACTTGAATTGGTTTTCCTTTGTGTCCCTTCTATTTTAACAGAATCATTTTTTTGCTGTCGGTGAATGCCGCAGTTTCCAGGCGGTAGAAGTACGCGCCGCTGCCTTTGGACGAGGCATCCCACACGATATTGTTATCGCCGGCTTCAGCTACACCGGTAAATAGACACACTACTTGACCTGTCACATTGTAGATCTTCAGTTTATAGTTTGTCCGTTCCTCCACGCTGAATGCAATCGTCGTTGTCGGGTTGAACGGGTTAGGGTAGTTCTGTAATAGCGAGAAAGTGTGCGGCGCCTGTTTGTAGGCGACGTTGAAGGTCGACAGGTCAATCAGGCCGATACCAACCGGCTGATTGGTGTTAATAGCTTCACAGATCGTCTTGGCCCTCACGTGGTCCCCGTTGGGATCGTCGATGAGGTTGTCACAGTAGGTAATGGCCTGGGACAATGTTGCATCGTCATTGCTAACGATCTCGGTCAGGCTGATATAGTCGGCAGCAACGTTGAGCAAGAGAGCCATCAGTTGCTGTCTGGCGCGTACGACCATGTCCTGTTTGCCTTTGAGGTTCAGCAGGCTTCTGACTACCAGCAGTTTGTCGAGACATTCCCCGGACGGGGGCGGATCGTATATGATCACCTGGTTGATCTCGTTGCTGTTGAAACGCTGCTCGATGATATCAAGATACTCGCACAAGGTGGCACCGTCGATCTGGGCGTTCCCGTTCCCTCCCAGAGCCACGCCCACCTGATGCTTCCAGAAACCGCCAGCACGAGGATTGGCGATGATCTCTATGCAGGAGAGGTTGAAGTCGGCGTGGACAGTAAGGCAGTTCTCGAAGGTAATGACAATTTCAGCGGCAGCGGCATTATAGCCGAGCGGCACCACTATAGATAGGGCATACTCACCTGCCTTCAATCCATCTACCTGGTAATAGCCTTCCTGGTCGGTCACCGCCGTCGCGACCAGGTCGCCGGTGCTGACAGAAAAGACATCAACCGTCACCCCCAGCAGTCCGCTACCAGGTGCAGGACAATCGGCCATCACCTGACCAACCACTGACGGGACACTACGCAAGCCATAGTCGGAGCCACCCAGGGTCACGAATGTCGGTGCGAAGTCGAGAACATCGGTGACTTCAAAGGTGGCCGTGCCTGCAAGAGTCCCTCCGGGGTAGAGGCTGATCGGATAACCGTTCATATAGTCTCCCGTCATCGTCGGATAGAGTGCCTCAGCGGTTGAGGGGAATGTCACCATATCACAGTCGTGGTAGGTTCCTCCGAAATCACCGATGAATGAGCCGGGAATAAACTCTTCGGTGGCATCGACCAGGCCAACGCAGCAATTCAGCGTCATCCATTCGAAGTCAATGTTCAGGCCGTCAATGGTCAGTTCGTTGTCCCATTCATTGCGCAACAGGTCATTGGATACATTGCCGTTGATGCCTGGGAAGAGTTTGAATCTATAGCCGTCGGACCAATCACCGTTGATGTTGGGCAAACCAGGGTCTTCGGTCACCGGCAAGACTGCCGTATGCGGAAGAAGACTGGCATTGGTGATAATGTACACATACCCCTGCGATCCCGGGATAGCGTCACCGTCTTGGTCGAGCAGATCGAATTCTACTGTCGCCGTCGGCCAGACGAAGTCATAACTGACGTCGCCAACTGGCAGTTCGTTATCCCATTCGTGTCGGTAGAGCGCACTCGAGTGGCTTCCATTGAGACCGGGATAGAGGTACACCCGATACCCGGTGGCGAAGTCGCCGTTAATGTTGGGATGGTCCGGGTCCTCGGTGACCGGCAACACAACTGAAGCGGGCAAGGGATCAGAGACCGTGACATTATATAGCCGTCCAACTGAGCCGGGGATATGTACTCCATACTGATCCACAATATCATACTCAAACGTAGCCGTCGGCCAGAGGAAGTCATAACTGACGTCGCCAACCGGCAGTTCGTTATTCCCTTCGTGTCGGTAGAGCTGGTTGGAAGCAATCCCATTCACTCCCGGGTAGAGATAAACCCGGTACCCGGTCGCGAAGTCGCCGCCGATGTTGGGGAAATCCGGATCCTCGGTCACGGGCAAAACGATTGAGGAGGGTAAGGGTTCAGAGTTCGTCACATTATACAGTCGCCCTGTTGAGCCGGGGATAGACGTTTGGTTTTGGTCGACGATGTCGAGCTCGAACTCAGCCGTCCTCCAGAGGAAGTCATAACTGACGTCGCCAACCGGCAGTTCGTTACTCCCTTCGTGTCGGTAGAGCTGGTTGGAAGCAACTCCATTGACTCCCGGGTAGAGATAAACCCGGTACCCGGTCGCGAAGTCGCCGCTGATGTTGGGATAGTCTGGGTCCTCGGTGACCGGTAGCACCGCCGAGGCGGGCAAGGGTTCGGAATCTGTGACTTTATACAGTCGCCCGGTTGAGCCGGGGATAGACGTATGGTTTTGGTCGACAATATCGAATTTGAACTCAGCGGTCGGCCAGACGAAGTCATAACTGACGTCGCCAATCGGCAGTTCGTTATCCCATTCGTGACGATTGAGCTGGTTGGAAGCTACTCCATTGACTCCCGGGTAGAGATAAACCCGGTACCCGGTGGCGAAGTCGCCGCTGATGTTGGGATGGTCTGGGTCCTCGGTGACCGGCAACACCACCGAAAAGGGCATCGGGTTGGCATTTGTGATGTCATATAGCCGTCCCGTTGAACCTGAGATAGGAACCTGGTCCTGATTCAATATGTCGATGGTGAAAGTAGCCGTCGGCCAGACCAACTCGATTGTCTGTGCTGCTCCAGCTATGTCCACAGATTCGTTGCGGCGTAACTTCGACCGTTGATTGCCGTCGAGACCGGCATAAACAGTTAAAGTATATGTCCCTTCGGAGAGAGTTACCACACCCTCCTGCAACACCACCGTTGCGTCAATGTAAAACCAGGTTGCCTCGATGAGGCCACCGTGCTGGTCGACCAATCGAAGCGTTACGTCGGTGGCGGCCGCACTTCCACTCAAAGCTATACATAATAGCCAGGTGAAAACGAGTTTTCTTTTCGGAAAATACATAGTATTAGTCTCCTCTTGATTAGGGGTCATGTTTTACTCAACACACATGCATTGGCATGTTTCTCTTCCATAATCTTTCTCCTGTCTTCTTACTGGTTCCATTACGGCACCGGGACGTTTACTCACACGGTTACCGTACTATTCTGTTTCGTTGATCTGTGTCATTGCTCCGTCTCATGATTCCATCTTTCTGATCCTAATATCATGATTCAATGTTTGTTGTATCATTTGCCCCCTTAGTCTGACTACCGGCCGGATCGTTCGGAAAAACTCACGATTATTCTCGGTGATTTCAGGTCAAAACCATATGATTGGTCTAACATGACCCCTTCGGTGATGGAACCTGTTCATTCTCTGTCGTTTAAGTAGATTTTAGCGCGGATGGTGAAAATGACTTGGTGACGGCGAATGTATGCCCTGACAGTGTCTCGATTCTCTTCAATCAGGCAAGTAGTTCATATGGCTGCAGCATTGGCGACGGTTTGTGAGTCAATGTCGATTGCTGGATCGGTTGGACAATGATTTGCTCCCCAAGTGAACCACGTTTCGAACTTTGCCGTAACTATTTGAACTGTCCCTGAGGGGCAATTTCCTCGCTGAAAAAGTACAGAACCAGACAACCAGGGACAACCATAAGGTGTTCCTTGCTGCAACCGCCGACCTTTGGATTATGAGTCTCTTCCGCAGGCCTAACAAGAGGCAATATCAGACACTAACGAACGACAGTAGCAACAACTTAGCTACCGTTGTTCTGTTTGGTTTTGTCTCGTTTTGTGTAGTATTTTGGCTTGTTCTGTTGGGAAAACGTTAGAACAATGTGTGGGGCCAATGCATACTCGGTTTGTCCATTGATGGGTGTTTGAATTGGATCGAAGCAGAAGAGGGTTCGATCCCCCTACCTCCATTCATATAATGCTATACGATACAACAGCTTATATGCCGGATGGGGGTATAGCACCCCCCACCTCTGCCTTTGTAAGTCTATATCCCACAATAACACCGAATAGCACGACATCGTTTTGGACACAATTTGATCACAATAAACAGAGGTAATACGGTCTAATATATTATTCGATTTGTGCTTTACTTGATAGTTGATATATTGTTATATTTGTGGCACATAGACTATCGGTAGAATCGAACTGGAATGAAGAAAGAATCAAACGCACATACCAAAGATCGAATGATTCACATTCGATTGGATGATAAGACTCACA
>JAHOYZ010000037.1 GCA_019038695.1 Candidatus Zixiibacteriota bacterium | reverse complement strand
GGTACGAGTAGTTAAAAACAAAGTTGCCCCGCCGTTCCGGGAGGCAGAGTTTGACATTATCTATGGCAAGGGTGTCTCGCGTACCGGGGAACTGCTGGACATGGCGGTCAATAACGACATCATCGACAAGTCCGGTTCGTGGTTCTCATACGGTTCCGACCGATTGGGACAGGGCCGTGAGAACTCTCGCAATTTCCTTGAGTCCAACCCCGAGATCTACGCCGAAGTCGATACGAAAGTCCAGCAAGCCCTGGGTATGATGCCGGTGGAGGAAGCTGTCGTAGAGAAGGAACAGGACGGGGAGGAGTAAACACTCTTGGAGTGTGGCGATTTGGTTGAATAAACTTGCTTGTTCTGCGTAATATTTGCAGACAAGGAGGACGTGAAATATGTCAGTAGCAGTAACTGGTGGAGCGATTGCCGCAGCTGCGGCAGCGAAAAAGAAAAGGCGTCTTCAGGAAGAGGAGGAACGCTTGACAAATTACAATAACGACGACCTCAAAGACTGGGAATTTAAAATTGTCCGGTCGGTCACGGAGAAGTTCAAGAGCCACGAAGCGGTTCAGAAACTGTGTGCCGAAGAAGCCCAGGCCGGTTGGGAAATGGTCGAGAAATTCGACAACGGCCGGATTCGATTCAAGCGCCGGATAGAGTGTCGTTCCCGTGATGGCCATCTACAAATCGATCCCTACCGGACCAATATCGGTTTTACCGAGGGTAGTTTTGTGATGGTCATTCTTGGTGTCATTGCTCTGACTGGAGGGGTAGCGTTTCTTCTGTTTAGATTGATGGACTAAGATGAGCAGTTTTATGACTCACCCCGTAGTGGGGAGGATAGAAAATTGGGAAGACGGCAGTATTTAATTATCTCGGGCGTGTTCTTTGCAGCCATTGCTTTGATGCACTGGTGCCGGGTCTTCTCTGGCTGGCCCATTCAAATGGGATCATGGCTGGTCCCGATCTCAATTTCATGGATCGGCGGTCCAGTGATGACCGTGCTGGCCATTTGGGCGTTCCGGCTGGCCAGCAAGGCTCGGTAGAGCGTCAGACACACCAATGAACGAAGTTCGAGGCAATCTACGGTATAACCCACATAAGTAACTCGAAGAGTCCCACGAAGATTGGTACGATCAACAGCGGTCTGAAGGTTCTGCAGTTGAAAGTTCTCACCAATCCTTCAAAGATAGCGGATACACCTTCCTGTCCAAGGTACCAATACGTGCGGGCATTAAACGCCATTGCCGTCAGCACTAACAACATCAACACTCCCGGCAGAAGGATTGGCTTGTGAAATACTGAGTGATAAAACCACTCCGCTGTTTAGGGTACACCCCAGAGTAGGCGACGTATGTCTACATAAGCGATACAGAACGCCAGGGAAACACATAAGCTCGCCCGCACTGTGCCTGCCTGAGCTATCTCAAATGCACGTTCGTGGCTGTTTGGAACCCGTCCTTCCTCCGCCTGCACAGATCTCCTTCCCACGGCTTTAGCAGTTCCTTTTCCCTCTTGTTGCTGCCCCTACGTCCCCATTTCCCACGAAGAGAGATATTCTCTTTGTTCAGCAGTCAGGCGGTCGATGCGAATGCCCATCGATCTCAGCTTCAATGCTGCGATTTTCTCATCAATCTTCTCCGGCACCACATAGACCTGCCGTTCAAATTTCTGATAATTCTTCACCACATATTCTGCCGCCAGCGCCTGGTTGGCAAACGACATATCCATCACCATGGCCGGGTGTCCCTCGGCGGCGGTTAGATTTATCAGGCGTCCCTCGGCAAGAATGTAAATGCGTTTTCCTTTGAGAATATACTCCTCAACATGGGGTCGCACGAGTCGACGTTTCTTAGTAGCTTTGTTCAGAGCATCAAGATCAAGTTCGACATTGAAATGCCCTGAATTGCAGACAATTGCCCCCTCCTTCATCTTTTTGAAATGTTCCAGCCGGATGACGTGAATATCCCCGGTAAGCGTGACAAAAAGATCTCCTTTGGGGGCTGCCTGTGACATCGGCATGACCATGAATCCATCCATCGTGGCCTCGATGGCCTTGACTGGATCGACTTCGGTGACAATCACATTCGCGCCCATTCCTTTGGCGCGAACAGCCAGACCACGACCGCACCAGCCGTATCCGGCCACGACAACAGTCGAACCGGCGATAAGCATATTGGTGGCTCGCATGATGCCGTCGAGCGTTGACTGACCGGTGCCATAACGATTGTCGAAGAAATGCTTGGTCTTGGAATCATTGACTGCTATCACCGGGAATGGGAGTTTTCCATCAGCCGCCATTGCCTTGAGGCGAATAACCCCCGTGGTTGTCTCCTCGGTTCCGGCCATCACCCCTTCAATGAGTTCTCTGCGATCACTGTTGAGCGTTGAGACAAGATCAGCGCCGTCGTCCATAGTTATATGCGGTTTGAAGTCCAGCGCCTGATGAATGTGTTTGTAATATGTCCGGTTGTTCTCGCCATGGATGGCAAAAACATTGATCCCGAAATCCTTGACCAGCGATGCAGCTGTGTCGTCCTGGGTCGATAGCGGATTGGAGGCACACAAAGCGACTGTCGCCCCACCTGCTTTGAGGGTACGCGCCAGGTTGGCTGTCTCGGTGGTGACGTGCAGGCAGCAGGCGAGTTTCGTGCCACGCAGGGGTTTCTCTTTCTTGAACCGTTCCCGAATCAGACTCAGTACCGGCATGTTGCGCTCTGCCCACTCAATTTTGCTTTTCCCCTGGCGAGCCAGGCGGCGATTTGCGATGTCAGATTTGATTGCCATTTGTTATGCGTCCTTTGCGAGTTTCTTTGCGAGGTCAGTTTTTTCCCATGAGAATGTCTTCTCATTTCGACCGAAATGTCCATAGGCGGCGGTGCGCCCGTAGATTGGTTTGAGCAGGTCCAGTTGTTTGATAATTCCCTGAGGGGTCAGGTTGAAATGTTTTTTTATCAATTCGACAATACGTTCCTCGGGTACTTTCTGAGTGCCATCCGTAAATACCATCATCGACACCGGCTCAGCCACACCAATGGCATAGGCCAACTGAATAGAGCATTTGTCGGCGAGACCCGAAGCGACAATATTCTTGGCCACATAGCGGGCGGCATAGGAAGCACTACGGTCAACCTTGGTCGGGTCTTTCCCCGAAAAAGCTCCTCCTCCATGAGTCGCCATACCACCATAGGTATCCACGATGATTTTCCGACCGGTCATACCGGTGTCCGCTTTGGGACCGCCGATGACAAACTTGCCGGTAGGATTGACAAGAAATCGCGTCTTGCGGTCGACCATGCGTTTGGGCAGTATGGGCAGGATCACTTTGTCAATGATCTCCGCACGAGATTTATTCGTGATCTTCTTGCCCGTTCGATCCAGAATGTCCTCTGTGTGCTGAGTCGAGACGACCACTGTATCGATTCGTCGCGGCTTGTTGTCATCATATTCAACCGTAACCTGCGATTTGCCGTCCGGGCCAAGATATGGAAGAGTCCCGTTTTTCCGAACCTTTGCCAGACGCAGGCATAGTTTGTGGGCCAGGATGATCGGCAACGGCATTAGCTCTTTTGTTTCGCGACAGGCATAACCCGACATCAAGCCCTGATCGCCGGCGCCCCCGACATCAACGCCCTGGGCAATATCAGGCGACTGCGATCCGATAGCGTTCAATACCGAGCAGGCGTCATAGGAGAATCCATAGGCTGGATTGGTATATCCGATATCGCGTATTATGCCGCGCACTAATGAATCGATATCGACATAGGCATGTGTAGTGATTTCACCGCCGACGATCACCAGTCCGACTGTGGCGAATGATTCGCACGCCACGCGACCATGCTTGTCCTGACGCAGGACTTCATCTAGAACACCGTCGGATATCTGGTCACACAATTTGTCCGGGTGTCCTTCTGTTACCGATTCGGATGTGAATAGAAAATTATGTTTGGCCATATTGTCCTTCCTTGGCAATGGCTCTCGCTGGTATGACGATCAATCTTTAAGAACCGTCAATTTCCGAACAGTCACCGATATTTACGCGTCCCGTCACTCTATTGATAATCGTCGAGCGTCCCACGATGGAGCCCTCAATTTCGGAGTCGACAATTCTAGAATCTGCACCAAGTATACTATCGGCTATCGTTGAATGTTCAACAACCACACCTTCCGAGATCGAAACATTCGGTCCAACGACGGAGTTAACGATTCTTGCCGAGGGATCGATGTAGAGAGGAGGAATCAATTTCGAACCTTCGATTGGCGGCGGAGCTGGGAGTTTGGCAAGGAGGTCGCGATTGGTTTGAAGAAGAGTCTCTTTCTTGCCGCAGTCATACCAATGGCCGACGTCATAAGGCCTGAATTTGATACCATCACTAATCATCATCTGGAGAGCGTCGGTGAGTTGAATCTCTCCGTTGGTTGTGGTGCGTTGTTCGACGAGGGTGCGCAGTGCACTTTTCAATAGAGTAGGCTCACTAAAATAGTAGGCTCCTACCAGAGCCAGATTGCTGCGTGGTTTGTCTGGTTTTTCCTCCAGACCGACTATTGTGCCGTCCTCAATCTCAGCTATTCCAAAGCGCCTTGCGTCCACAACCGGTTTCACGCCCAGGACGTAATCGCCTGTATCGGTAAATTCATGACAGTCACACTCGATCACAGTATCACCGAGGATAATTACAATTGGTCCCTCGCTGACTGTTTCCAAGGCCAGGTGGATAGCATAGCCAAGGCCAAGGAGTTCGGTCTGGGGCACAAAGCGTGACTGGAAGGAATAATTGTTTTCGATGTAATCCTTGATCATTTGACCTTGATAGCCGATCACAAAGATGACTTCGTCTGGATTCAGCACCTTGATCGGGGCTAGAATATGTCCCAGGACAGTTTGCCCACCCACCGGGAGCAACGCTTTGGGCAGGTGTAACGTATGTGGTTTGAGTCGTGTACCAGCCCCGGCGACGGGGATAATTACTTTCATGCCGTATTCCTCAATTGTCCGTATGCTATGCCACGACAAGGTAATTTACAAGCAAAATTCGAGTGGGGGGGTAATTCCTAGAACATCTACAAGAACGACCCGATCCAGTCTTCTATCAAGAACTGGACCCGACCAATCAGAAGCGAGACACGCCCCATGACTGTGTAGCCGAAGTGGGCGCCAAACGAAACCATGATGAACCAGATACCTACCTTGGCTGTTACGCCCAGCGCGCCGGAGTGCTCTTTGGAAAAGTAGAAATAGATCAGAGTTGAAATCACCCCGACCACGACAATAACCGCCAGGATCGCTTCAGCAAATCCGCCACCGCCGCCCAGAGGGATCATCGTTGATTTCATCGCCGGCAATACCAGCCCATGTAGCTGAGTCGTAAGAAATACACCGCCGGTGGTGCCCATGACGAAAGCCAACGGAATGCGTGACAGCCATGAATATCTCGAGGTGAACCGTGAGAACATCAGGATACCCAGCAGCCCGGGAATAAGAAGCCACCACTTGTCATCGTAGATCATCGGGTCCCAGAGCTTCTGAAGAACCACCGTGTCCCAGATCAGACCAACCTGGTAACCAGTTGTTAATCCAGCGAAGATATGCTCGGCCAGTTTGTAAATGGGATTGTCCTTGTAGAGGAAGGAAAACAACGCCAGCGTGAGAAACGCCACCAGCCACATCTGGAATATCTCTATGCCACTCATTTGCCTATCCTGCGTCTATGCTTCCCACTGGCAAAGAAGCCGATATTGCCTAGAAGAACGAGAGCAATAATCAGCAAGTGAACCAGCGACTGGGCACCCATGCCACGGGTGGCCGAACCCTCATGATTGATCAGGATTTCATATTCCGCTGCCCCTTTCATCCCGCCCAATAGACCGACGATCTGATTGGAACCGAAGAAGGAGTAGAACTTGGGTGCCATAACAGCCGTCATGCCTACGCCCATAGGTACGCCATAACCGGCATTAACAATCGAAATCCAGTAGTCGGCAGTGGCGTTGTCCGCCACTTCGAAGATGAACTTCACATCTTCATAGTTTGTCACCGAGTCCATCATTGGCAGTTCCGACAGTGGTGTGCCACTGTTATCGGTAGGGAAGATGCTCTCGATTGACAGTCCCATGCCCTTGAGGACCGAGACGTAACCGTATTTGTAGCCAAGATTAACATAGTCGATGCCGTACTCTTTGCCGTATTCGGCAGCAATGCGCCGTGTAACTTCCTCGGCCATCGATGGACCCCCAAGCGGGATGTTGCTCAGAGTAATGATGCGGCAATCCTTGCTGAAAAAATGTCTTGCGCCTGCAATCGCCATTGGCTCTGTCTCAGCCATAGTCGAAGGATAATAGTCAAAAACCAACATGACGACCGATGAATCGGGTAGTGCCTCGACATTGTCGTAGAAAGATTGAGCCTCAGGAGATACACTTATCGGGAATTTAGCTGGTACCAGAAAGGGAATGATCACAGCAATAGCTACCGCCAGGTAGATCCATCGCCGATCAAGCTGTTCGAGTTTTTCCCAGATAGTCAAGCGGCTAACCCTTCCCCATATAGGTTCGCTCGATACCGAGAATGATACGCAGTGACATCGAGGCTGCACCCAGGGCGGCACCTATGATAATCCCGCGCTGCACCGCCAGGTTGGCACCGTTCATAATATACGTATTCAGAAGGTTGGGGATGTCACCCGGGAACAGGTTCAAAAATGCTTCCCCCATTGGTACCCGCCATAACATGACCAGGATGGCTGTAATGAGCAAAAGGGTAGCTTCGGCGCTTCGGGCACGAAAGGCACGGTATGCTGCGGAGGCGATATAAAATGCCAGAGTGGCAAACATAGTCGCCATCATCGGAGCCTGCATGTAAGTGAATAACCAATCGTATATTGATCCTGCTTCACGGCCAAGCAACGGCGACCATGAACTTGGCAGCACCGACGGCAAGGACATTACCAGGATCGATAGCAACGTGAAGACCTTGTATATCCAGCCTTCTTTTTTCTGTGTCACGGCGGTCCAGTTGACGCGCGTGATCGAGACCACGCCCAAGAGCAGCGTAAACCCTCCGATGATAATCAGCCAGTTGAGCAGTTCCTGAGACAAGCCACCAACAAATGTCGTCTCTTCATTGAAGAAAAACGATATCACCATAATGACACCGGCGACAAAAGCTATGGTTACTGGCGCGGTCGTTTTCATCTTTGGTCAAGTTCTTTCATTAGTCTAAACGGCATCAAACCAACTTCTAAACGTTTCGCCGGCACCGAACGTTGTCAACAACATGCCTACAATGATAAGCACTATAATGATGACTTTCACCAGGTCCTGACCCTTGAGCCCCCCCAGCATCACCGGTTCGTGCGACAGGTATGCCGAGGCAGCATAAAGTTCTTCGCCCATAAGTGTGTAATCACAGGCCGCAATAAAGAAGGGGAGTTGCTCCGGACGGGCAGTACCGGCGATCTGGATTGACCCGGCCGCATTGCCGGTCTCAGCCAGCAGAAGCGATTCGGCGTAAAACGCACCCATCATGATATTCGTTGCCGGACGCTCACGCATCATGTAGCCATTGACGTTCGCCGTGAAGGCAAACTGTTCTCCAGCGACATATTTCACCGTGTCTTTATCATAAGAATCCCGTTTACCCATTTCGATATATGCCTGCTCGACAATTTCCTGTCCTGCTGCCAGCACCAGCGGATAACGCACAGGCACTGATAACGGGGTGTCATACTGGGCTGTGATCTTGGCCACGCGGCCCAGAATCGAAATGCCCGCAATCGTGTCAATCATGTCAAGCTCATCAATACCGGGAATAAACAGAACCGGTCGACCCATCTCGGTTGCGCGTCCGACGGCTTCTTCGACAGCATCAAGGCCGGGTATTTTTCGCAGGAAAAGTGATTTACCCTTGCGAGCCCAGTGGGTATAGACCAAAACTGCAGTGGAGAAAACAACCACAAGAATCAAGGCGTTAACACGATCCCAGCGGAAAACCCCATCCGTTGTCTGTGCCAGAATTACCTGATAATCACACAGGATATAACCCAATGCGACAAGAAAGGGAACCACTATACGATGTCTGATCTTTGATAACACGCCGGAATATACACTTTTCGCAGGGATTGTCAATCAAGTAAATATGCGTTCTGGTTCTTCAAATATTCAGTGGGGACGGACAAGTTTGATGTTGCCAGACTGACCTGTGACGGTCAACAATGGGCCATCATTTCCTTGGGAATACTCGATTTTCTTAGCGTTGTTGGACTCGATAATGTCGACCGGCCACGCGCAGGAAATCAAGCCGTGGATCGAGTTCGCCTTCAAGCGGAGATCAACTTTCTCAGAGATTGACAATTCGATGCTGCCATGGTCGGAGAAAATCTGTGAAGGACCCTCCAGGTCGTTGTTAATGAGAACGTCGATATGCCCCAGTTTGTTAGTGAGGTCAAGGGTACTATGGGCGCGACGCACGGTAATAGGAGCATGAGTACTGTTGATGGTAAGCGGACCGACCACGTTCAGAGCCAGGACAGAGCCTGTCTGATTACTGGCCTCAGCTTTGCCGGAAATGCCGTCATATACGATAGGGTAGTGTGAGTTGACAGCCGTCACATCTCCCTCGAGATCGCGTACCTCGATGCGACCCCCTGTGTTGGTGATGCTAATCTCACCCTCTTGATCGACGACACGAACTTCGCCACTGTTCCTGATATTGGTGCTTCCCGTGCAACCCGAGAGTTCAACAGCAGCAAAGGTGTTCTTGATCGTGATCTGGCCCACGCAGTCGGAAATTGCGATTGGAGCAAACTCAGATTGTATTGAAATATCGGCTTCGATATCCGACAGCGACATATCACCCATATTGGCAGCAATAGCGACCGGGCCAGAAACTTCATCCACTACTATCAACGAATTATCGGCGTGCAATGTCACTCCACCCTCGATATCCGAGATGTTCATTAGTCCGAAGGAACCATTGCAATTCAGCTTATTTTCGAAGGGGACCATGATCTCCATCCTACTGCCGTCAATGGCCGTACCCGGATCGGTTATCTTTGGTACTGTCACATCAACCCGGATTTCATTTTGCGTCGAACTGACTTCCAACTGAATCTGCTCGACCAGCTTCGTGGCGCGACTGCGGGAGTTCGAGGATACTTCCACCAACAGCTCTGCTCTTACCATCGCCCTGTCCCAACCTGTTATTTGGACATCACCAGTGGGACTATTGACGAATATTGGAATGGCGATCGAGGGCACTTTGACACTGTCATCCAGTTCCTTCATCGCACCAGTAGTACCGGCGCCTTTACCATACAATCGTGCAGTGGTCACTTGCCGTCGTTCAGATGTCACGTTGTCTGTCTGTCGCGGATAATGATAGACAAGAAGAGTTTCAGATGATGTGGGCAGAATGACTGTGTCGGGGTCATCGGAGAGAAATATCACCTCTGGAATCTCGGGGATCTCCGGAATTTTAGGCATTTCGGGGATGTCTGGAATTTCGGAAATTTCCCAACCGAGTTCAATCAGGGCCATGCTATCGCCAAGAACCTGAAGCTCTGTCCGAAGCTCAGCCATCATTTCGTCCAGTTCAAGGTGAGCTTCTCGAAGATAGATCACGACCTCATGCTTGAGCATGTCTTCCAGATCTAGATATTCGTCTACATCGTAGAGCAAGACAGTTTCCAGCGCTTCAATATCTCGGCGAAGGGATTTCGTAACGCGATATGCTTTGCGGTCATTTTCGCGTAGCTCTCGCTCCTGTTTTCTCAAATCCCGAGTTGTACTCTCCAGGTCCGATATCAGTAAGTCGATGTCATCGTGATAGGTCCCTTTTGCCAGTCGTACGCCCAATTTCGTGAGAAGCTTCCGTTGTGATCTGACAGACTTCGAATTCAGCTCTGCCAGTACCTCACTGTAATCGATAGTGAGGTCTTCAAGTTCAGTCAGGACATCGGCGTAGTCCTGGGCTACTTCCTGAGCTTTGGCGCTTACCACAATCCGCGATTTCCGGCGTTCCTCCAAATCCTCCGGTGGGGGAGGTGCTGTTTGGGCGAAAGCCAGTCCGGCTATCGTCATCATTGGCATGAAAGTCAGTAAGACCTTCTTGAGCTTTAATGCTGCTTGGATCATAATCAGATTACTCGACTCAATTCCCTCTAATCAATATCCCAGGGACTTTCCATAGTCATCATTT
Organism: Candidatus Zixiibacteriota bacterium; assembly: GCA_019038695.1. Lineage (NCBI taxonomy): Bacteria > Pseudomonadati > Candidatus Zixiibacteriota > Candidatus Zixiibacteriota bacterium. The sequence continues at coordinate 109 of JAHOYZ010000037.1, read as the reverse complement.
TCCCTCCGCATCACTACTTATTCCACTTACCTCATCCATAGTACTCTGGCTCTGAGCTAAAAACAAGCTTCCTCTACCCCGGGGATAGCTATTTTGTGATCTTCTGGTA
>JAHOYZ010000036.1 GCA_019038695.1 Candidatus Zixiibacteriota bacterium | reverse complement strand
GGGGTGGCGGGGGCGGTGTCGTATCCTCTACAACTACCGGTGTCGTATCGACCGGGATTTCCTCGGCAACTTCCTTTCCTCCTCCGCATGACATGCTCACAACAGCAGCCATCAGAAGGCTCAACATCAGCATCAATCCAAGCTTTTTCATTCGTTTCACATCCTCCCTATGAAGAACACATTTTATTCCATTCTCAACTAGCGCCAATCTAACTGCCTGCTAAATACCGGTCAATAAAAAAACCCGGGTTTCTGCCATCACGGGTCGATTTGTCGCTTATACAACCAGTTGTGAGAAAAGGTCCTCAGGGTGGGAGTATCCGGTGGTGGGTTGTTCAGTCGGCGAAGGGATAGACCACACGATGCCAGGTGGGATTAAAATGCAAAGGGCGAATTCTCACATATGCGTTGTCGCGCCATGCCTTTGACGGATCAGTGGTGCCACTCCCTCCACCAGCCGCTTCGATCTTGAAATATCGATCCAGACAAATCGCCACATGTCCGGCTCTGCCGTTGCAGTCGATCCGAAACAGCAACGCCCCGGAGCGAGGCAGTTCGACAGCATTAGGTTGGAAGTGCCGTAGTAGGTCGTCGGCAGTGAAATCTTTATTTTCGCTTAGTAAACCGGCTGACTTGAGACATTCTACGACCAGTCCCGAACAGTCAAACCCGGACGGATCATCGCCGCCCCAGATATAGGGCGTTCCCAGATACGACAGCGCGGTTTTGAGAAACCATTTCTTAGATATCCGAGTAGACTTCATACAAAGAGAGTGACCCCGGCAATAACCGCACAATCTAACGAAAAAATGTGTATGTTCGGCACATGCTTGTGATCACATCTTGAAACTTGCCACTCTGCTTAGTAACGGTTAACTTTAATTATGCTCTTGAAGGATCAACAACCGTGAGTTGGCTCCTAGTGTTGTATTTTATCGCAGGAGGAGCCCTTTCCGTTCTTCTGATCCTGATGGCGACCTCGTCGATGATCGAGCGCAGGCCGCGCGCGGCATATGTCAGTCTGATATTTCTGGTTTTTCTTGAACTGGCCTGGTATGGAATGTACATCCAGTTGTCGGAGCAATTCCTGGCTATCCCATTGGGTGCTGTTGTCCTCGTAGCTCTGTTGTTCTTTTCTCCAGTAGGACGTACAAAATCAATGACTATCGGGCAGATTACTCACCGGGTCGATGAGCGGGATGTGGTCTTCTCGCGTGAAGAGTATTTCCCCGATGATCAAAGATACAACCAATATTACTCTCGCCGACCGGAGTTAAAAGAGATCGATGACCGAATGCGCACTCTACCGGAGTTGCTCGAACCGGGCGGGCGATATTATGATCCAATCCGCACCATTCTGATCGACCGCATGTTTGACGTAATCGTTGGTTATGCCCAGCGGGTGGACGGCCCTGTGAAAGATGAGCGCGTTGAAGTACCAGCGGAACAGATGACAGTCCAAATGAAGAAACTGATCCGCAATCTGGGGGCTGATGATGTCGGCATAGCCACATTGAACCCCATGTGGGTTTACTCTCATGTTGGTCGGGGAACAGAGCCGTGGGGGACACATATTGAAAACAACCACAAGTTCGCTATTGTCTTCTGTTTTGAGATGGATTATGAGAGGGTGGAAAAGGCTCCCGGTCTGCCACTAATGCACGAATCAGCCCTGAGGTATCTTCAATCATCACAAATATCGACGTCGCTTGCTCACTATATTCGCAGTCTCGGCTACCCCGCCCGGGCGCATGTTTCCGGAAGTAACTACCAGATCATGCTGCCACCGGTGGCTCACGATGCCGGTCTGGGCGAACTGGGTCGTATGGGATACTTGATTTCGCCAAAGTTCGGCCCGCGGTTCAGACTGGGAGCTGTAACGACCGATTTGCCGCTTATTCCGGATAAACCGATTGTATTCGGCGTACAGGACTTCTGTGCCAAGTGTCTCAAATGTGTCAGCAATTGTCCGTCGGGTGCTATTCCCAAAGGCACTACGGAATCTGTGTATGGCGTTGAAAAATGGCCTCTGAATGTTGAGAAATGTATACACTACTGGCGGCGAATTGGTACTGATTGCGGTTTGTGTATGCGGGCCTGTCCTTACAGTCATCCTCCGACGCTGGTGCACAACATAGTTCGGTCCGGTTTGAAACGATCCGCGTTTGCCAGGACGGTGTCGGTTTGGGGTGATGATCTTCTGTATGGGCGAAAGCTCAAGTATGATCGCGGTCAAGTCTGATATCTGTTCAAATCCGAGAAAAAAGAAAAACCCTCCGGTATAAAACCGGAGGGCCATATTTTGTGCACCCACCTCCGAACCGCCGCCGAAAGACTCTAAGAGCAGCCGGCTCCGGCCGAGCACCCCTGCAACACACACAAGGATCTACTTACCGCTGCTACCTCCCGGTCCTGACGGAGTTCATAGGCTTCTGTTGTACAGGACCCGACCCTCATCACTGCTTACCCGTCGAAATCAATCGACCGCTAAGCCCTCGGGTGGGACTTCAACCCCGGTAGAGCGGATTCCGGGTAACAGGGCACCGCTAACTCCCCGTCTAGCACACAAGCTTTGCTTGTTCCTTCTGGCCTGAAGGTTACTACCGTTTCACGCAAATGTCCACTGCATTTCCGCCTGAAAACGGATAACTTTCTGTCGGGTGGCATGCTCAAACTTGTTTGGGCATGCAGGCATCGCCTGTTTCTGGTAGTGCAGGAGCCCCGGGTGCCATGCTAATTTCTTGGTGGCCCACAGTACCCGGCCTTGGTAGGGCAGGAGCCCCGCGCTCCTGCCGAAAGTCTGACCTACAACGACTTGTCATGCCGGACTTGATCCGGCATCCAGTCTTGTAGGTCGACACTGTCTTCAGTTTCGACAATCATCCCAAACCTACGGACACGCCACCGGGGCGGGTCCTCCCGTGAACAGGTAGGCGACGAGATAGGTCAGGTCGGCTATATTGATCTCACCATTGCCGTCTATATCACTTTCATCTATACACGGCGGCTCTGCCCCTCCTGTGAATAGGTAAGCCACAAGGTAAGTCAGGTCAGCAATGTTGATTTCATCGGGCAATACGTAGTCGACATTACCGCGGATTCCGACGCAGCAACCAGAATTATGCGCTATGATCGGTGCATAATAACCAAAGCGTGTATCGACAACAGTTACCATTCCGGTGCTGCTGTCCAAGGTGACTGGAAGTCTCTCCCACTCTCCCTGGCTATCATTCCACCTACCCATATAAAGAACATGAACTGAATCAAGATATTGAATGTCAGATGTGTCCATGATAACCGTTATGGTGGCTGGATTGAGAAGCACGATCGTATCTGGTTGGATATTGAGCACATGTCCCGAGACAGCATCATCATCAAGAAGTAGCGCGGAACTCTTCCATCCTCCACCTATACCGCCAAATATAGAACCAATTCCTACCCAGATAGCCTCAAGGACACTCGATGATGGAATATCAACTCCTTCGCCACCTGGAGTGTGAATCACAGCGCCTTCCACCGTACACTGATTAAGCATACATTGGTCGTTGCCGGTGCCATTGTTTGAGCACAAATCAGAGCCGCTGGAGACAATACTGGCCATGTATGGCTGCCCCGCGACAAACCCGGGCAAACTCGAAATGGGGACGGATGTGGAGTAAATCAAATTATCATGGTCCTCAATGTCCCATGTAATGTCATAGGCTATACTCTGATTAATCACCTGACATTGAGGTGCAATGCTCGACTGCGGGCCGTCTTCATAGACACCCCTGTCAGGATGAACGGCCACATTCAAGAACATAGGATTAGCCATATTGTCCCAACTCGCCGCTGGCTGAATATTGAAGTCGTTTCGAAGTGTTGTCATTACTTGTAAGTCCTGCCCTTGAAGCATAGGAATCCTAGAACCAACATAGGTCATATTACTAAAACCATATGACTGCACTATTCCTGTAGACGGATGAATATAATGCTCAAATGTAGTATTTATGACATCAAGACCAATCATAGCTACTTCACCAAAAGTGTGTATATCATCGGCAATATCTAAAGCTATATAAAGTCGTGCAGCTTTAGTAAGTCTTCCTGGGTTATGAAAAGACCCAAGGTGTTTGGCAAGTTGTGGCCCACCGCTAACTGCTGCCGTGAGGACAAATGCACCTACATCTATCGATGATTCGCTGGTAGCAATACATACTTCATACTCAATATCTCTTAATTCATCACTACAGGTAGATGGAACTACATATTTCTTAGTAAGATCTGCTGAAATACTAATCAATAATGGAGCACACCCAATAAAAGCTCCACCTACTGAAGCTAATCCTACACCACACATTGCACCCTCAATACCATAACTCATGATATTCCACATTAGGTTTTCTGGCCATAGTGCCTTATCAATCTCATTGGCCATCACCCAACCGTTCTCACCACGAATTGCTAATATGCGTACATTAGCGGCAGATTGCTGGGAATAGTCTTTTAGAGTGGACACGACAGCTTCAGTACGTTGCTCATGAGCGACCAATCCTCTTTCAAGCCACCCTGCCGGACCGTGAAGAAATGTTTCGACCGTATCACCGCTGTAGCTCCATGCATATCCTTCAAAGAACTCGTCGTTGAGCGGTGAGCTCAGATCGTTGGCAACGGGCGGGTATGGTGCAATTGGTGTGTAGAGCTCATCGAGAGAATCAACCGTCCCGACAACCGTGCCCTCAGGGAAACTCGATGATGCCAACCAGGTTTGCAGCGAATCGGAGAGGCAATCGTACCCACCGCAATCTTCGTAGAGCATGACTGACAGAGGTATTGCTGCATTGCCGGCATTGAACCAGAGACCATGTTGATCAACCTCGTCGCACGAGATACCGTCAGGTACTAAGAGCGTGTCAGGATATATGAAACTGCCTGACTCATCGGTCGTGACTCTGAATACGGCAGAGTCACCCAGAAACAGGTCCCCGGTGATTGGATCATAACAACGAACAGTCTTCGCTGGGATGCCGGTGTAGCCGATGTCGAGAACACGACCAAATATTCTCATATTGCTGCCAGCTTCAATGGCGGGTAGGTCAGTCGGAGTAAATGTGGTATCCAGTGCGAGTGTAAAGAGCGAAATACTGTCAAGCAATATGTGCGAGACGGGCGGACCGTATGGATTAGTTTGATTGATTAGTACTGAAACATTGTCAGAATTGCCATTCGCCGTTGCAAGATCATAGTCACCGTCCCCGTCAAGATCAGCTGAGAAAACAGACCGAGGCCCATATCCGGCGGCATAGTTAACCGCACCCTGGAATGTTCCGTCGCCATTGCCCAGTAGTATCGAAACATTAGCAGAGTTATAGTCCACAGTGGCCAGATCATTGTTACCATCGCCGTTAAAATCAATCAAGAAAACAGAGAAAGATTCACTTCCAGCGGCATAGTTAACTGCAGACTGGAATGTTCCGTCGCCATTGCCCAGCAGTATCGAAACATTGTCAGACAAATAGTTAGCAGTGGCCAGATCATTGTAACCATCGCCGTTTAGATCAATCGAGAAAACAGACCGAGGACCATCTCCGGCGGTATAGTTATCCGCACCTTGGAAGGTTCCGTCGCCATCGCCCAACAGTATCGATATATTGTCAGAACTATAGTTAGCAGTCGCCAGATCATTGTGGCCATCACCGTTAAAATCAATCGAGAAAACAGAGCTAGGGCCATCTCCGACGTGATAGTCAAACGCAGACTGGAATGTTCCGTCGCCATTGCCCAGCAGTATCGAAACATCGTCATTGTAATGGTTCGCAGTCGCTAGATCATTGTCGCCATCGCCGTTAAAATCAATCGAGAAAACAAAGACAGGGTGACCACTGACGAAATAGTTAACCGCAGACTGGAATGTTCCATCGCCATTGCCCAGCAGTATCCAAACATTGTTAACGTAGCCATTCGCAATCGCCAGATCGTTGTCGCCATCCCCGTCAAAATCAATTGAGAAAACAGAGTTAGGGTAATCTCCGGCGTCATAGTTAACCGCAGACTGGAATGTTCCGTCGCCATAACCCAGCAGTATCGAGACATTGTCAGAGCCCCAGGTCGAAGTTGCTAGATCATTGTAACCATCGCCGTTGAAATCAATCGAGAAAACAGAGGCAGGGCTATCACCAACGGCATAGTTAACCGGCGGGGCAAACATATCTTGTGAGAAAGCACTGATACTTGATAATGTCACAAGGAAGACAACAAAGATGCAATTTCTCAATAGTGATAGAGTCTTCATGTTTGTAATCTCCTTAGAAGCAGTATGTGAGTACTCGTTGAGAGTCAATATAGCACAAAAGAGCCTATTAACAAGGGGTTTCCGGTTGTGGTGGTCTGCCTTGTTAAGTCCGTCTTTCCGGCGAACGCCGGAATCCAGTCTTCGAATCTGGAACTGGATACCGGATCAACAGGCAGTGCCTGAAGTCCGGTATGACAGGTTCTTTTTTTGGATCAAGTCCGGTATGACAGATGGTTAGGGCAGACGACAGGTATCACCTGTTTAGGGCGTCTGCCGCCCACAGAAGTCTGCGGAACCACTAAGAAGGATTCCACCCTACCAAGATTATGTCCAGTTGCTATGTTATGGAGAGAAGAAGAAAATGGAGCAGATCGGGATCGAACCGACGACCTCAACGTTGCGAACGTTGCGCTCTCCCAACTGAGCTACTGCCCCATTAATCTATCACCTTCGGTGTCAACACCATCGGTGAAAGCTTCGTCACAAGTCAAGTAATCGTCCCGTGACGGTCCCTACAATAGTGTCTATCGGCAGATTTGCCAAGAGAATTTTGGGGTGCGTCTGGAATTCCGTTTGCCCCCGAACCATATTCGCCCTCAATACTCGAATCCCACCCGCACTGTCAGGGATGGATTGATCGAGATATCATAGGCGCTATTGCCACCCTTCCCATACGTGAAGCCAACATCAATAACCCACGCATAGCGTGCTCGCGAAAACAGCAGAACCTCTGTGGAGGCTTTGATCATCAGGTAGTTAGTCGATTGCGTCATCACCTCCCACGGTCCTAAATGGCCCAGACCGAAGTACACTCCGGGACGAACGGCGATGCCGGAACGAGGAATATAGTGCATATATTTCAGCCCCAGGCTGAAATCACCCAGAAATTCGTCGGTGTCATAGATGTGGATATTGTGCAGGTCAACCGTAGGAGAAACCATGAATTTCCCAACCAGATGGATGTTGAAGAACACTCCGAACGTAACAGACGGCCCCGGATTATGCTCGTATCCGTTGACGTTGATAATCCCCATGTTGATTATGCCACCTTTGATCCCGACCCCTCCCACCCGGACCTGGCTGGGGATATTAGGCGCATCCAGTGTTCCCGCCACACCTGTGTCCGGCAGAGCAAGAGGTCCGATGACACAGGCAACAAAGCAAACAATCAGGGCTTCCCTGATAGATATGGGGATCATGCTTTCCTCTTCAAACAGTTCATCTAATAAACGATCCTCATCGTGCGTATGTCAATCTTCAATAACCAACAGGCTGTTCGTGTAAAATATGATTTGGCCTTGAGACCGCATTGACTATATTGGACCGTTATGGCATATCAGATTTTCGCTCGTAAATACCGTCCGCAGACGTTCGAGGACATAGTAGCTCAGGAACATGTCACTCGTACTCTGCAGAACGCTGTCAAGAACGACCGTGTGGGTTCGGGCTATCTATTCTGTGGCCCTCGCGGGACCGGAAAAACGACTACCGCCAGAGTATTGGCTAAATGCCTCAACTGCGCCGAAGGCCCTACGGCAACTCCTTGTGGCGAATGTTCGGTCTGTGTCGAAATAACGGCCGGCAGTTCACTGGATGTGCTTGAGATCGATGCCGCCTCAAACACGGGGGTCGATGATGTGCGTACCCTGCGTGAGAACGTGCGATATTTGCCTACATCGGGGAAAAAACGCATTTTCATTATCGACGAAGTCCACCGTCTCTCAGGTGCGGCTTTCGATGCTTTGCTGAAGACGCTTGAGGAGCCTCCCGATCATGTCATATTTGTATTCGCCACAACCGAGCCTCTGAAAGTTCCCGAGACAATCCTCTCTCGCACCCAGCGTTTTGATTTCAAAAGAGTTTCATCAACTGATCTGGCAAAGCATCTAAGGAAAATAGCCGAAGCAGAGAAACTGCTGATTGACAACGCCTCGCTGGTGTTGCTGGCTCGCCGGGCTGATGGTTCGGTGCGTGACTGCCTTTCGCTTCTCGATCAAGTTATCGCCTATGCCGGAGATACTGTTTCGTCTGCTCAGGTTGTTGAAGCGCTGGGCCTTGTTGAACGACAGACCCTCTTTGATTATACAGCCGGAGTGGCCGCCGGAGATGCCCCGCTTGTTCTGGGATTGGTGCGCAATATTGATAAGTCCGGCACCGATGCCAAAGATTTTCTCCACGAACTGCTTGACCATTTTCGCATCCTGATGATTCTGAGTACCGATGAGTCCGTCAAAGAACAGCTTGATTTGGATGTGGATGAGATGACCGTCTATCTCGAACAGGCCCGTTTCTTTTCGACAGGTGACATCGTTCGTTTGATGACCATTGCTGCCGGACTCCTCCGTGATCTTCGTAGTGGCCTTGAGGAGCGCCTGGTGCTTGAAACCGGTGCGGTACGAATGGCTACGCTGGAATCGACGGTTCGCTTTGAAGAAATCCTGGCCCATCTCAAAGCCAATCCCAACATCGTTTCAGCGGCGGTGCCGCCAAAAAAAAAAGGTGATCCCGTCGGCGAACCGGTAACGTTTGTGAAAAAACCGGAGACTGTCCCACAGCCGCCTGCTGATTATACCGGCACCCTAAACCTGCCACAAGTTCAGGCCGGGTGGGAGAGCTTTATAACGACCCTGAAACAGAATAATGCAATGCTGGCCTCACAGCTCGGGATGGGCGAGATCGGCGGAGTAGTTGACAACAAGATCAAACTTGTCTTTGGTTCCAATATGGCTGCCTCGGTCCAGGTCATCCAGAAACCGGATAATCTGAATATGGTACTTCAGACCTTAGGAGACTATTATCGGGCTAATGTCAGACTCATTTTCGAAGTTGATCCCAACAAGAAGGATCTGCCGCGAGGTGCTGATACAGATAGCAAACCGAAGATTGATCTGGCCCGTCTTCAGGAGAACTCACCGCGTCTGCGGAAACTCCTCGAAAAAGTCGATGGCGAGATCATCGGTGTAAAACAAGTAGACAAAGGACGCTGATTTCACGAAAGGATAACATCATGGGTAAAGGTGGACTCGGAAATATGATGAAGCAAGTTCAGCAGATGCAGGCCAAGATGGCAGCAATGCAGGAAGAACTGGCCGAGAAGGAAGTTGAAGGCAGTGCCGGCGGTGGAATGGTCAAAGTTATTGTTAATGGCAAGAACGAAGTTGTCTCTATTACCATCGATCCGGAAGTTGTTGATCCTGAAGACATCGAAATGCTGCAGGACCTGATCGCCGCCGCTGTCAATCAGGGAATTGAGAAAGTAGCGGAACTTCAATCTGAGATGATGTCCTCGGTAACGGGTGGTTTGAATCTCCCGGGAATGAACCTCCCTTTCTAGTGCCATCATGATGTTCAAGTCGGCCGCATCGTTAGAACGTCTCGCCAATCGCCTGGCCAGTCTGCCCGGTATCGGACGCAAGACTGCCACGAGACTCGCTTTTCATATCCTCAAGTTGCCCCGCGAGGAAGCTCTGGACCTGGCCAACACGATCCGTGAGGTAAAGGAGAAGGTCGGGTTTTGCTCTGTTTGTTGTAATATTTCCGAGACAGATCCCTGCCACGTGTGCAGCGATCCCTCGCGTCAGACCAGCATTATTTGCGTGGTCGAGGAATCAGCCGATGCGGCTGCGATGGACAAAGTCGAGGGCTTCAGTGGTTGTTTTCATGTCCTCGGTGGCCGACTTTCGCCACTGGACGGCATTGGCCCCGATGATCTAAAAATCAAAGAGTTGCTCGCCCGTATTAACGATGACTTGAAAGAAGTTGTCATCGCCACAAATCCGAACGTGGAAGGTGAAGCGACCGCCATCTACCTGGCTCAGTTGCTCAAACCGCTTGGCCTAAGTGTGACCCGCATCGCCCGGGGTTTGCCGGTTGGATCGGACCTCGAATATGCTGATTCGGTGACACTGGCTCGGGCTATGGATGGTCGCCAGGAGTTATAGAATAGAATGCCAAAAACTTCTAATGACAAATCACTGATTATTGTGCTCCTGAGTTCGGTAATCCTGTTTATCGTCGCGCAGATATTTGGACATAGCATCTTTGACAATGGCTGGTCGTTCGATCACTGGCGACATATCCCCATTCTCTACATTGTTATCTGGCTGCTGGTTCTCGGTGGCTTGACCGCGTTTCTAATCCGTTTCTACGACAAAGCGACCTTGTGGCTAACTTCAACTCGTGGTGTGATTACGAGCGCGGTGGGCTTGTTTTTGCTATTGCTATTCTTCCAGTACGATTCCTTTCTCTATGGCGGCGGCAATCTTCGGGTAGCCCAAATTGCTCAGACTCCTGATGTCATCTTTCGTTGGTACGAGTATGGTTCAATGATGACCGTCTGGTTGATTTTTCAACTGGTTGGTCTGTTTGAAATTCATGCCAACACGGCTGGCGTTGTCGCCTGGAAGAGCTTCGCTTTCTCATGTACGGCCCTCTCACTGGTAGGCGCGATCAAACTGGTTGGCGCTTTGACGTCAGAATACCGGCAACGCCTTGTCCTTTTTGCTGTCATTTTCTTTGGACCACAGTTTCTGGTTCAGTTTGGCTTTGTAGGTGTCGAGCCGGTGGTAGTGGCATGTACAATCTGGTTTACCTATACTGTTGCACGCCTCTACGAACGTTTGTCGGCAGTGCGATTCATGACTATGTGGGGCGTTGTCATTGTGGGACTTTTCTTCCATGCGACGCTAATTTACCTCGCCCCGGCGGCAATCTATGTTTCGTTGACCGCCGCTCGGGGAAGGCATAACATAGCAACATTGCTACTGCCTCTGGTTTTGTGGGCCGGTATGTTCGTAGGTTTCTATTCCTGGGCCGGACAAAATCTTGAGCTTTCCCGGTACGTCCTGTTTCTCACCGGCAAATTGCCCCAGTTCGATTATGGACTGATCTCCTGGCGTCGGTTGGGGGACATTGTACAAATCGTATTGCTCATTTATCCACTGACGCTGTTACTTAAATACCTATTGATGCGGTCTATTACCCGAATCTACACCCAGCCCATGACGGTGGCGATGATGTACCTCTGCCTGGGCGGATTTACGATCGTCTTCGTAACCGATCCGATCAACAGTATAGTCCTGGACCTTCCACGTTTGGCAGCGTACCTGATGCCGGGAGGGCTACTGCTGGCCCTAATGCTAAGGGATCGACTGAGTGACAATGGTAATGGTACCATTCCTGAACGATCAATCCTGCCAGCGTTAGTTGTGGCCATAACAGTAATGTTACCGCTGAGTTTTGTCCCGGTTTACACCAGTATCAGTTTGGCCGAGGGGTATGTTGAGGATTACCTTGACCGACATGATGCGTATTGGATTGCAGGTACCCCTGCTTTTCGTGATGCTTATTTCTATCGCAAGGATATCGACAAAGCCAACGAATGGGATTGGAAGCACATTGTAAAAGCGCCTGACTACCTTGATTATCAGGGTGTGGTTGAGCTGACGGTTGGGGGAAAGACGTCCGACGCTCTCCGTTCTCTCAACAACCTGATTGCTCGCAATCCGTACTGGATGCAACCACGGGCGCTCTATGCCACGATCCAGATGGAGATGCAACGGTACCGGCTGGCCAAGCCGCAGATTGACACAGCCCTGCTGTTTGAGCCGTACGGCAAAGAACATCAGATGAATCTGTACCGGTACTACCGTGATATGCAAAACTACGCCCATGCTCTCGTTCAGGCGGAAAAAACAGCCACACTTTTTCCGTCGGATCTGGAAATCCGAACCGATGTTATGATTATCAAGTTCCGGACCGGGATGCTGGTCGACGCCGAGGAAATGGCTGACGAATTGATGACTGCTGATCCGTCACAGCCTTATCCATATTTGATCAAGGGTTTCATCCTCGAAAAGCAGGGTCATCCCCGACAGGCGTTATTGCTCTATGACAAATTCATTGAGCTAGCCCCAGAGGAAACCGACACCCCAGCGATAATCAATTTACGAGATAGACTCCTGGAAGAGTTGCAGAAAGAGGAGTAGAGAGGATTACTCCGTCCCGACCGTTGACGTCGATTCATCTTCTCGCTCTGCCGGGCGTTGCAAGCGGTCCAGTTGATGGGTCATATCGCCCAGTTCATCGCGCGCCTTCGACAGGCTCAGGCTCAGAGAGCGTGATGATCCTTCTATACGGTCGTGCAACTTCGTCAAACGAGACAGTGATTCACTCAAGCTGGTAACGGCCGCACTCAAGCGAGCTGTGTCTCCAGCCAGTTCCGTTCCGGTCTGCATCGCCGCCAACGATGCCAGGAATGCGTACAGATGCCCCGGTGAACTGGGGATGACGCGTACTCTCAGCGCATAATCAAACAATTCCTGGTCTTCTCCAGCAACCATCTGGTAGTACACTGCCTCGGAGGGAATATACATGACGGCAAACTCGGTCGTTCCCTGTTCGGGCAGCAGATACTTGTCGTGAATACTGTCGATCTGTTTCTTCAGAGCCTGGCGGAATTGTTTCTGTGCTATGTCTGGTTCATGGTTTGTGACCAGACGCTGGTATGATTCAAGGGGGAATTTGGAGTCAATCGGCAGCAACTTGTTGCCCAGCCGGACTACCGCATCCACCCGGCAACCTGAGGTCAGATTGTACTGCATTGAGAACAACTTTTGCGGAAGAATAGAAGCCAGCAGGTTTTCCAGCAACATTTCGCCCAAAACACCCCGCATCTTCGGTGGCTTGAGAAGGTCCGATAGAGATTGGATGTTGTTGCCGATCTGTTCGATATTTTCTGTCTGTTGCTGAAGTTGTCCCAGTTTGTGTTCGATCTCTCCGATAATCTCCAACCGTCTATCAACCGAAGAATTACCCTGGGCCAGGCGCTCGTTGATTGTCCGATTGGTTTCGTCGAGCGTCTGCCGCAAGGCAACCAAACCTTCCAGCTGTTTGGCGACCAATTCAGCCTTCAGACTCTCGATGCTTTCGAAAAGTCGGCCAGGAATTGAGGCTTGAGACTGACGACGGAGCGACATCACCAGCAACCAGACCACCCCCACCAATAGGAGGGACAGGATAAACAGGGTAGCAAATGACATGTTCGGCATAGCTGGAATCGTCTTCTTCTACTTCAAAATCAGTTCGAAATCACCCTTCTTAGGAACGACCTTACCTGAGAGTTCTTTGCGGAACTTCAGAGCAATACCGCTACCTTCGGCAAAGAAATACTCATCGGACGGGGTCAGGCCATTGATGAACTTGCCCAGCAGTTGGTTGGTGGCGAAGTCATATAAGCCAGCCTCGTTGGCATCAAAACGGATACAGTAGCGATAGCCGATCAAAGGTTTGGAATCGCTGTGCTGTTCATCGAAAAGCAAAGAATGCTGGCCCACTAGCTCTTCATTGAGTCCGAAAAACAGATCGCCAGAGGGGGGCTGTTGTCCACCTCCGGTTACAAGGATCGAAACCCATTCCTTGTCCTCAGTAACGACAAGGTCGTCGGTTTCGAGGAGTTTTCTGCCCTGTACGGTTCCGCCGGGAGCAAAAGCGCTCTCTTTTCCCAATTGACGTTCTGCATAAGTACCATAACTCTGCATTACGCTCAGCCAATCCGGCTCCTCCAGTGTTTCGCAGAAGATCTTGTGCACGGCCTCGACGTCCATTTTAGAAAGAGTGCTGTTGGTGCCAGATAGTGACCGGTATAGTTCCAGATACTTGTCCATCCCTATGGCATCGACAACGTAGGCCGTGAACAAACCAGCCACAGGATAGGACATGTCCGCAGTGGCCATTTGCTTGAAGAGCTCCATGGTGATAATGGAGTCAATTTCAACTAGACCATGATCCTGAAGAAACCCGGCCAGGTAATTCAGCGTTTCAGTCGATTTTCCCCACCGACCGCCCAGATACACTGCCAAACCTTCTTGTAACAGCGGCAAAGTGTAGAGTGGTAGCTGCTTCAAACGGACATTGATCAGCAGGTGTGCAACTTCATGAAAATGCGGGAAATAGGCACTGATGACATCATTGGTGGGCAAGTCCAGCATTCCTCTGGTACGAAAGCCGGTAATCAGTTTGACCACACTGTCAGATGGGCAGTAATAGTACTCTATTTTCTTCTCCTGGAATGTCTTAAGATCAGCTCGCAACATTCCCAGCGATTCCGCCATGTCACTGACAAAATGATCCGCCTCGGCCAATGTGGTAGGATTGAGATAGGCGATACGGTCGGGGTGGCAGCGAATCCGGAAATACTTGCTCTCAATAACGGTCCAGTCACGACCATAATAATCCTGCGCATGGGTAAGCCAGAAATAGTCACCATCATAGTATGTGTAATACAAGTGGGTTACTTTCTGGTTGTTGAGTGTGGCCGAGTATTCACCTGTGAAATACTCGGTGCTTCCATCCAGTCCGCTCATCTTTCGAATGGATCGGTAAAGCTGATCGCGCAGAGTTGGAAGATCTTGCATTACCGGCGAAGAACAGTCGAGCTTGATGGGAATGTCATCGTATTCAATCCCGAATCGTTCCGAGCGTTCGATTACTGACTCGGTCCAGAGATTTCGAGCTGATTCAAGGTTGTCAGATACCAAAAGATCGAAGTAGTAGTAGATGTTTTCCACAGCCTCCCGGGTACTCACCTGGCCAGCATGTATTGAAGCCGGGTAAAGTACCAACATCACGAGGACTACGACCAAAAATCGAGAAACGGAAAAATATCGAAACATGTCATGTCTCCATAAGAGATGATTCAGCGATTAGGACACAATATACCGATTGTACCGCTGATGTCCAGAACTGTGCCGAAAAAAATACCCTATCGCGCCGAACCCCGGCACTTTGAGGTCAGTTAGAACCACAATACCAGACAAGTACCATAACAGTGGTATGGAGCGTACAACATAGTACTGTTAAATGCTTGACCCGGTCACAAGAGAGGTTATTATCCGTTTGGTTATCACGAATATACTATGCACCAAGGAGTACATCTGTGGAATACTACGAAGGTCTTATAAGGGATACGGAATTCTTCACAACTGCCGAATTGGCCAAGAAACTCAAGATGAATGTGCAGGTAATCACGCGCAAAATACAATCGGGTGAGATCGCTGCCTACAAGATCGGGAAAGACTGGCGGATCCCAGAGCAGTCTGTTTTCGATTGGCTGGAACAGAACTCCAACGGCAATAGACGGACCGAACCCCGGAAAACCAAAATCAGGAAACCCGCCCATCCGGAGTCTCCCAGAAGAACAACCCGGCATCATGTGCTCGAATATATTCTTGCTCAGTTCGAACCAGGCCTATCTTACAGCGCTACGGAAGTGACGCGAACGATAGCCAGATATCATGATGACCATGATTCCATCCTGCAGGAATTTGTTTCCGAGAAGATGCTGGAGTGCATTGATGGCCAATATCGCCGGCGTCATGGTTACAGCCTGTCAGGGACAACGATTCCAACCCGAAGATAACGTGTAATAAAAAGCGCCCCCGTCGGTGACGGGAGCGCTAAAGGTCATTTCGTATCGTTTCTCATTGGCCTTGACGCGGCATGGGCATCCCGGAGGGAGTCCCCAATCCTAATAATTGCTGAACCCCGGGATCATTGCGATTGACTTTGTAATTGGCAAACATGGCGGCCGCTCGTTGAATGTCAGAATAACGATTTTCACTACCCAGAACACTGATGAGTTTTCGGAAACTGTAACTATTGTTCATGTTGGCTCTAAAAGCCACCCACATCATGTCAATTCCTTCATCAATCAGCGCCTGGTTCTTTCGTAAGCGTCCAAGTTCCACCTTAGTAATACCCAGGTCCTGGCGATAGAAGAAGTTTTCTTCATTTGAAGCCAGGAATGAGGTCAGTGTATCTTGCAGCTGTACCAGCAGAGATTCCGGGGCCGCATGATCACCATTAGCTGCCAACATATCTCCGAGCAGCAGATAGGACTGCCAGTATTCGGGGTAGACATCGATAATTTTCCGCAGGGTTTGCTCGGCTTTGTCCTTTTCTCCTCGGCGGTTGAGTTCGTCATAGAGCCGGACTGCGTTCACGCCGTAGCTCAGAAATACGCCGGTGGAATTCTCATTGCGATAGACATCCGAATTGGCATAACCATCGTAGCGGTACGTATTCATCATTAGATCGTAGCCACGATCAGGATCAATCAATCGTTCGCCAGGTTCCCGATCCAGCCGATACAGCAACCCGACCGAGGTAGCGCGCTCCCTGAGTTTCAATGGCGATTCAGCATACGGAGGAGAACTGAAATAGATTGGATTCTCCCATTTGTTTGTGAGAACGATTTCGTCCACCATCATGTCTTGAACTTTGCAAATCCGGCCCTCGAAGGGTCCCCCCTGAAGGTAAGTGGCACGTTGCCGGGGTCGATCATAGAACGGCTTGAGTGGACGTCCGGCCCAAAGTCCCGGTCTGACCTCGAACGGATGCCAGACAATCTGTGAGTCGGAAAGTGAAATCGGGACATTGAAGCGGTTTTTCATTTGCTCGACATACCAATCCGTATTCAATAGCGACAGGTTGACGACCCGTACATCCAGACGGTATTTATAGACCTCCTGGATACACCAAAGCGGGAATGTGTCATTGTCGCCGGAGGTGAACAGAATGGCGTTTGGTTCGCAACTGTCAAGAAGGTTGGCCGCATAGTTGTACGGGATAGTATCTTTGGAACGATCATTGGGATGGAAATTCTTGGTTAAACCAACAATCGGTAGTAGCAACAGTATCGAACTGGCGTAAGCGATTGTCTTTTTCATACCCGGATTCCCAGCTCCGAGCTTGTCACGCAGGAACTGAGATACCGCAACTATCCCAAGCCCCATCGCAATGCCAAAGAACACAAAAGCCGGCGTGAAGAAATAATCACGGTTTCGTACTTCGAGGTAGGCGTCGCCGGTGCGTACGTCATAACGTACACCATCGGCGAAATTCATATACAATATCAGCCCCGCCGAACAAACTATCAACAGCACGAAGAACGGCAGACCGATCTCCAGACGTTTTCGAATTGCCACCAGAACGCCGATCATTCCGAGGATGAAAAACGGTGCGAAACCCCATCGGCCGGTTGAATACTGTTCCTCAAAATAGGACCAGAAACCCATATGTGGATGGCGGCCAAATTGGTTGCTGAATTCGCCGCGCCTTTTAAACATACGATCGACCATAGAAGTCTGGCCATATTGCTTGCGATCCAGGTAGTTGACAAAAGTACGGTAGTCACGTGAAGGATTGTTCTCATCAATGCGCGGGCTCTGAGCGGAGCGGATAGGTATGAACGCATGTACCGACATGCCCATTAAGCCGACAAATAGCACCATCAGGGCTGCTTTCCACTGCAAGCCAAGGTTGTATTTCTTCGAGACAAAGGCCAGCACTACAATCAACACCGTAGCAATCGGCAGCACCTTGATATACAACGAAAAGCTCATCATGATGGTGAAGAGAGACCCGAGCGCCACCAATACTGCCCAGTTGATTTTGCGGTACAGTAGAACAAACAAGACTATCGCCCCCACCGCACTGAACAGGTAGAACATTTTACTGCCCTGTGCTGGATCGGCTATTGTATTGGAGAACGTGATTATCAGCATCAGTTCGAAAAGGACAAATCCACAAAGGATACTCCAGTCTCGAATCGTCGCCCCCCGGTGAAGTATGAAAAACAACGCGCAGATCGGTACCACAAGGAAAACGGTCATGTGGATTCCAATACCGACCATCGCCAGGTAAGAGACCAGCATAAGCGTTATCTGCCCGGTGGAGGTTCCGCGCTGCTCGTAATAGCGCAGGGTCAGCCAGACAATTGTTACCGACAGCCACAAAGCCAGACCATAGACTTCAGCTTCCACCGAGTTGGCCCAGTTAGTGGCGGAAAAGGCAACAAAGAACCCACCGGCCAAACCACCGATATAGGTGATGAACCGATTCAGTTTTTCATGTTTAGCTTCACCAAAGAAATATCCGCCAATACGCACTGTCAGCAAATAGCTGAACGCCGCTGTCAGGGCGGAGCCAACAACCGAGAGGTAGTTGATCCGGTGCGATATGTCTTCAACAAAGGGTATCAGCGCGATCACCCGACCAAGCAACACAAACAAAGGTGTGCCGGGGGGATGCGGAATACCAAGAGTATACGAACAGGCTATAAACTCTCCACAGTCCCAGAAGGAAAATGATTGCTGGACTGTTATAGCATAAACTATGAAAGAGACCAGGAATACAAACGCTGCCAGAATCGCGTTGGTTCGGTCGAATTGCTCCGGTTTAATAGCTGTCATATTCGTATACGACTCCTCCCAGTACAACTGGGTCTGCCAGCACAGCCCAGTTTAGCTGTAACGCTGGATTTGAAGGCCGTAATTGGCCTGAATCTTCTCTCCGATTTCCAGTCAATCAAGTAAAGCATGAGTTTCTCTAAGCACAACTCTTAATTTAATACTCGACAGATCTGTAATTGGATTAATATAATAGTCGAAATTGTGGTTAACCGATTGAGTAGGGAGGAACCCTCTTAGCGGTTCTGCCAGGCATCGCCTGTTTTTTATTGGTAGAACCACCAAAGGTACAGCCCGTCGAATAACACCGTGCACGGCAGACGTCCTCGTCTGCCGATATTACAGCGCCCTACGAATAACTTGCTGTTCGCCTCAGTTTTTTGGTGCCTTCCCGGTTTCTCTGGTGTAAATACTACTATGACTAAGGATGCAGCCATAGGCTTGTTTGACTCCGGCGTCGGCGGACTCACCGTTTTCCGCGAAGTAGTGCGGATATTGCCCGGTGAAGATGTTGTCTATTTCGGTGATGTCGGTCGTTATCCCTATGGCGGCCGTTCCAAAGAAATCATCACTACCTTCGCCCGTCAGGATATCGCCTTCCTGCAGGAGCATAATGTCAAGTTCATCATCTGCGCCTGCAACAGCGCCTCCTCGGTTGCCCTGGAAGAAATTCTGGACGATTACGAAGTGGAGATTATCGGTGTTATTGAACCGGGCGCAAAGGCAGCGGTGGAGCAGACAAAAAATGGCCGGATTGGTGTTATCGGCACCCATGCTACTATCGGTTCCAACGCCTATGCCCGGGTCATACATAGTCTCAGCCCTGAGGTAAAGGTCTTTTCGCTGGCCTGTCCGCTTTTTGTGCCGTTGGCCGAGGAAGGGTATATCGATAAACCTGCGACCCATGAAATCGCCCGCGACTATCTCCGGACCATGCACGACGTCGAGGTGGACACGCTGGTTATGGGATGCACGCATTATCCTCTGCTTAAGAATGTCATTGCCGAAGTGATGGGGGAAAACGTCACGCTCATTGACAGTGGTGAGGAAGCCGCCCGTGAAGCCCTGCAACGGCTTAAAAACAGCAGGTTGTTGGCTCCGACCGATGATTCTCGTAAGGGTGAGCACAAATTCTATGTATCGGATGTGCCGGAGAAATTTGCGAACATAGCCGCCCGTTTTCTTGGTCATCATATTGAGCAAATCACTCGGGTGGATATCAGTGGGTATTGATGGTGGGGACGGGGCAAGAATACGAACTTTACTATGGCGAAGAAATCTTTGATCTCATTGATTTGATTGAGCGCAAGGTCGCGAGCTACAACTTGCCAAATGATCATCGGGATACGAAGACTCTATGCTGGTGTTTCCTTGATGCAATATGCCATTTGGTGAGGGGAGGATTGGGTTCCCTGCAGCAAAGAGGGTGGCTAGTGACCAGGATCATGACTCGAAGTCTGGTAGAGTATATCTTGGATCTCACGTTAATAGCTCAACGTGATTGTAGGACAACAAACGAGGCTTTCGCTGGTTACGCTATACTTGTGCGCTATTGGGATAAAGACGGTCTAGATACATATCGCAACAAGATTCCTGAAATCAACCGCGAATATCGGGAATATGTCGATCATCAGAAGAAGACCAATGGCCTCTTGTCAAAACACATTGATGTGAATGAAGAAACCGGCCTTGTAGACTACGACAAGACTGCCGTAAGCCTGAAGAGTCACTACAGAGGCAGTTGGACAGGTATGGATGCTAGGAAGCGTTTCAAGACCGTTGTCGTTGAAGCCATCTTTGGATCGGACATAGAAAACCCGGAGGGAATTTGGGATTCGGCCGAAAACAAACTGAAGCGGATAGAAAGAAAAGTCTGGGACGATTGGAGCGAATATGAGAGAGTTGAGCACACGATTCGGCGTCTAATTGCAAGTGTCGATGGAACCACAGCGCATGACACTGAACATCTCTTTATGTTGATACAAGATAGCCTGGAGCACTTCTACTTCTATTCGAAGTTTGTTCATCCCACGGGCTTTGGGGTTATTCAGTCATATTGGCAAACTCCAAGCGATTCGGCTTCCAAATGGGGGTGGACACCAGATTCCTGGTTGTGCGACGCCGAGTTTGAACTATACTTGCTACTTAACGCTGCCGTTGCCTCATTTGTCCTTTGCCTTTCGCCTTGCGATCGAGAGGAACTGACAATGGAATTTAATAGATCTGTCGAAAAGAGCCCCCACTTAGTCACGAGATTCACATCGGAAAGTTGACCCCCCATGCAACTAATTCTCGCTACTAACAACGAAGATAAAATCCGGGAGATGAAACAACTACTTGATGATCTCCCGGTCACCATCCTTACCCGCGATGATTTTCTTGAGTTTCCCGATATCGAAGAAACCGGCTCCACCCTCGAAGAAAACGCCATCCTCAAAGCAACTGGCATTGGCAGGTTTTGCGATATGCCCGCTCTCGCCGATGACAGCGGACTCGAAGTTGACGCTCTCGACGGCGCACCCGGTGTACACTCTGCCCGTTACAGTGGGCAGGAACCAGCCTACATCAAGAATAACGAGAAGCTGATCGCCGAACTTAAAAACGTCCCAACCGAAAAACGTACCGCCCGGTTCCGCTGCGTCATAGCCATCGACTGGGGTGCTGGCAGTGCCAGTGCCGTAGGTGTATCTTCTTCAGGGTCCAAAGACGGTGTGGACATAGTGGATGGATCGGTTGAGGGCGTCATTACGGAAGACATAGGAGCCGCTCGCGGCTTTGGGTATGATCCGGTGTTCTATTATCCTCCGGCGGATAAACGGTTCTCGGAAATGACGCTTGAGGAGAAAAACCTCGTCTCTCATCGTGGCCTCGCGTTACAGAAAGCGCGTACGTTAATTATCGAACACTTTAATCAAGTGCGCGAGTAGTTTGTCACCCCTGCGGACGCAGGGGTCCAGCAGGCATTACCTATTTTCGTACTGGATTCTTCCTCACAGATTTATCGGGCCGTCGCCATCGCCCCGGTTAGTATGTACTCGATCAAACTTCGTATCGACAGCGGCAATTCGTTCTGTGAGTTTTGGTGATGTAGCCAAGGCAAAATTGGATGGTCCCTCCAGAAAACCCGCCGAAGCCATAGCCGAACACCACCAGGGATGGCTTTGATTGGACACGATTATGTCGACTCCGCGTACCTCAAGATAATCAGTCGCGGCAACGATAACCGTGTCTGCCAACTCAGGAGCTGCCCAGCAATCAACGATAGATCCTACCCTCATAT
The DNA here is from genome assembly GCA_019038695.1 of Candidatus Zixiibacteriota bacterium. Lineage (NCBI taxonomy): Bacteria > Pseudomonadati > Candidatus Zixiibacteriota > Candidatus Zixiibacteriota bacterium. The sequence goes on along the minus strand of JAHOYZ010000036.1, from coordinate 28,389 downwards.
TGCCAAACTGCTTATGGTCTGACATTTGCGTGTCCAGCATAACCGCCCAGCCAATCGCGACATCGTCGCTGTTCTTAACGATCAAGCGAATGAAACGTTCGTCGTCCGGCGGGTAAAGCGTATCGAGAACAGTATCGTTGCGGACTGAAGCAAATGAGTATTGGTCTCTACACGACGACCACATTCGGTTCGCCAAACCCTCAAATTGGTCTACGATTGTTGTATGATACGATCCCATTCGTGATGGCTTTTTCCTGCGTGACGCCTGAATGGATTTTATCCCCAGCCATCCCAGTCCGGTGGCGGCTGATATATCGCACAGCAGGCGCATCACTCCATGGCGACGAAGATATGATGACTGACGCAGAAATACACTGGGGTGAACGACACAAAAAAAGAACGGGACTGCCTGCAACCGCCAGCCCATCGCAGCGAGCATCATCGGCAACGGGCGCTCTGTTCCTCCCATACCAAGGGCGTAGAGCAACGGCTGGCGTTTTAGAGCATCAGTCAGCATCTGAAGCCCGACTATATTGTATCGTTTGTCTATCGTTCCCTCAGAGAGCGGTAGTTGATAATTGCCAATATCAACAGTGTTTCCACCGATCAGGAACTCCTGTCCCTTCAGAAAGTATCCCCCATGCACAGTACTACTGTCCTCAATGGCTAGATAGTAGTCCTGACGAATCGGCCCACTATCTATCGGACAGAATCGCTCAGGCTCGTGCCGTTCGGGGAACTGAAACGACACTCCTGCTTTCTTCAGACGGGCGTTGAAGGCTGTCACTTCGGTGATATCGCGCTCGGAATATTTCTGTATTTTCACTGTCATGCTAGGATTCAGGACCTCCCCGCGCGCAGCTTGTGTTTCAGCCAGGTCCATTCCAGATGGCTTCGTTCGCGATTGGTAATCGTGTGTGTTTCGTTGATCCGGCGAAGGAAATCAAGCAGATCCGACACCGGAACAAACCAACCGTTCTTGCTGGTCAGTCTCTTGATGAGTGTCTCGAATCTATTGTCAAGACGACCATTGCGGCAGAATCCAGCCCCGAAGTGCGTGTACATGATACAGGCTCCGCCTTCGGCTTCCAGTCGGTCCTGGTTTTCTTCGGACAGGCATCGGTTGAACGATTTGATCTCCGGTCCCTCCGACGACGCAAACCAGAATGGTACAAAAGGTCGTTGTGGATCGTGATAGGGCATAATCGGACAGGCATTTAAGGTGTTGATGTCTTTGAAAACGAAATTGCGAACGTAGGTGATTTTGTCATGGCACAGGTCGCCCCAGAACAAGGGATCGGATTCGACATGACCCCGATAACGACCATCAAACCGGAATCGTGTGGCCAGATTGTATATAATGCGACGTAAACCGCTGAGCCGGTCGCTGCCCCAATAGATATTTTCCTCGCAATCACTGTGGTTGGCCATAGCCGAAGGCGGCCCACCGAACAATTCCTCAAAGCGATTCAGGCCACGAATAGTAGTCTCTCGCGACGAGGTGAAACGGGCCGCCATGTGGTAGCCGATTTCAAAACCGGATCGCTTCAGCCCGAGTAACCAATCGAGATAGTCTTTGTCCTCACAGGATGCCTCCTCAACGGGAAGCAGGGGTGATGCCGCCCGCGAAGATGATATTAACGGTGATGCATTCAGAGGCCAGACAGATTTGGTGGTGCGCATCCCGCATTCTGCCAGCAGGTCATATACCGGCCGAATATTTGCTAGTGTAGCCAGATCGGTGTCGTCAAAGATGGTGAATGCGAACGCTTTTCCTTCTGGCCATCTGATTCGTTTCATAGTGTGTCCGCGATTTCCCTCAACCTTCTATCAGCGTGATCTCTTTAGGGAGAGGGTAATCCTTATCCCCTGCCCAGCGATATATCTGGCCGTCTTTATCGAGACCGAACCCTGAGTGTGCGAAGAATTCCCGACAGGGATTATTTCTCTTTGTCGGTATTGGCTGAGCCAATATCTCTGATACACCTCGGGAGCGTGCGTGAGCAATCACGGCATGGAGCATCGTTTCTTCGATTTTGCGTCCCAGCACCCGGCAACTGAGAAGGAAATCTACAATATGGGCCGTATGACCGTCTATCTCACAACTGACAATCCCTGTCAAACCGGAGTCGCCGAACTTGTCCTCGACGCGGAATGTTCGTAACCAGTGATTATCGTTTTCGACCCAAGATGACAACTCGTCATCGGTCAAGCGACGGGTGGTCATATTCATCTGGTTGGTCTTGTTCAGGAGCTGGACCGAGCGTTCCCGGTTAAGGTCGCCAAGCGGTTCAACAGTCACTTTTATTTGCAGGCTCGCTAGCCATTCTTCGAGCGAACCGACTTTCTTAACAAGATTACTGCGGTGCTGTTCCGCGCGATACATTTTCGTTCGCGCCATATCTTCCACCGAAACTGTCGGAGTGTCAAAACAATTCATCGCCAGCAGAGTAGATGTGTACAGCATTGGATCGCTGGGCCAGTCCGGCACCAGTATTTCTGGCAATGCCGCTTTTACGCGGTCGCGTTCAACCGGGTTGTCGTCGATGAACACGGTCGATTGCAGCCCCAGGTTGAGTTGTTCGACCAGCTCGGCTATATTGCGCGCCTTGTCATCCCAGTTAATGCGCCAGCTCACAAAATCATCCTCAGCCAGAACCATCTCCGTATGATTGTTTATCGCTTCAAGGGCAGTGCTTTCCTCATTCTTGCTGACGATGGCCAGCAACAGGCCGCGCCGGGTGAGAGATTTGAGTGTTCTCTGGAAATCAACAAACGCCTCGCCAATAGGATCGTGTCCACCCAAGCGCAAATTTTCGTAGCCGATTTCACCGACTATGCCCCCCCAAAGAGTGTCATCAAGATCAACGATAATCAATTTGCGAGCCTGCCCGAGGATTCCGGCCATGGCGGCTTTGATATCATTGACCGCCGCCATGAGAACCTCGTTACCAAAAGCGACTTTGCCCAAATACCAGAGTTTCGGATTGCAGGCATGCTTACCGGCCAGAATCATCCACCGGGATGCATTCAGTATGAACACGTTCGAAGAGTCGGTTTGCCGATGAGCCAGCTGATCGACCAATCGCAGGTTCATCCTGGCGAGCAGATTCGCGACCCCGAGATCGGACTGCATGTCAAGCATCCCCCAGCCGCGAATGTATTGCGGGATGGTCCACTTCGGTATTAAAACGGCTCGTGTGCGGCGTGAAGCAGCGGCAATCATGGCCGCATATTGGTCAACTTCGCCAAGGACTTCTTCGGTCTCCACCTGTTCGAACTCCAGCACACGTTGAAACGATGGGATTACCGCCTGCGGCCTCGTCCAGATCACAACCGCGTCCGGCTTCGGCTGCCAGCATTCGTGGTGGTCGTCAAGTAATACTGGGACTACTTGCCCAAAGGGAGCGGATACGGCCTCAATATGCGGAGAAGTTTCGTCGTTGGTCAATAATCCGGCCAGATTATCAACCGTGAAGTCCGCAAGCAACAGACACCGGAGAGGCAGGTCAGTCATTGGCGATGTCCCCAAGTTGACTAGTGAGATATGTTGTTAGCGAGCCGACAGTCTTCAGTGGTGAATCGTCGGTCATATCCACCGCCAGGTCTGTCAGCGAGACAAAACGTTCGCTCAGTTCTTCGATTTTCTGCTCAACAGCCACGATGAATGTTATTAGTCCGAGCGAGTCAAGCTGTGTCCCCGGTCCGGTCAAGGCCGTTTCAGTAGAGGGAGCAAGTTGCTCAGCGGCCGATCTCTGGTGGTTCAAATCATCTATGGCGGCCCCGATAGCCTTACTGGCGATCTCGGTAGCATTCATTTTCATTTCCATTCAATGGTCAGAGGCCTCCGGTATTATCGACAGGAAGGTAACAAAACAAGGCTGTCTTGTCATCCGGATTTTGGTGACCGATTGCCAATCAGTTATCACTTGCATCGGCATCAGCTGACCGGTATCATGTTGACTGTAAGTATGTGAACACGAAGCAACTGGTGTGGCATGAGAGGGATATTAGAAAAACAGTTCTTTCCCTTTGTAATCAAGCCAGGCCGCTACGCAGGTGGCGAACTGGGGCAGATTGTAAAAGACCCAGTCGGACGTGTCTCCTATCTTCACGCTTTTCCAGATAAATATGAGATTGGGCAAGCCTATGTCGGCCTGCAGTCGATCTATCATTTTATCAATGCCGATGACCGTTTCTTGTGTGAACGCGTTTTCGCTGTTGAGAGGGATGCAGAAGAAATCATGCGGCGCAAGAACATACCCCTGTTCTCGCTGGAATCGAGACGCGCTGCTATTGAATTTGATGCTCTTGGTTTTACTCTCCCTTTTGAAATGGTCTTTACCAACATGCTGGCGATGCTCGATCTTGCCCGCATTCCCCTCCATGCCGACGAACGTACTGACGAACATCCCATAATACTGGCTGGTGGTCCAGCCGTTTATAGCCCGGAACCGGTCGCAGATTTTGTCGATTGCTTTTTCATTGGTGATGCCGAGGAAGGTCTGGTCGAGATACTGAGTATTCTCCACCAAATGAAAGATGCTCCCCGGGCGGACAAGCTCGAACGACTCTGCCGGGAAGTCGAATCTGTTTATATTCCACGTTTCTATGATAAGGATCGCAAACCGATCGCTTCGTTTGCCCCGGCAAGAATCAAGGCCAGGGTTGTGAAGCAGCTTAAACCGGAGTATTATCCAGCCCAGCCTATTCTGCCTTTGATTGATACAGCTCAGAATCAGCTGAGTGTCGAGATTATGCGGGGTTGTCCACAGGGATGCCGTTTCTGCAAGGCAGGCTCTATGTACAAACCGGTACGGGTGCGACCGCAGTCCGAAATTTTGCATCAGGTCGAAACACAGATGCAGCATACAGGCTACGAATCGGCATCGCTTCTGTCGCTGTCCACGTCGGATTATCCCGGAATTGATAAACTGGCCACCACTCTGGCCCGACGTCTGGAAAAATCTCGTGTCGCAGTTTCGTTGCCCTCACTTCGACCGGGGACTATCACACCTACTCTCCTGGATGCCATCCGTCGGGTTCGCAAAGGTGGCCTGACTATTGCTCCTGAGGCTGGCACCGAGCGTTTGCGCCTGTTCGTTCGGAAAGAAGTTACCGATGCGGCTGTACTGGATACGGCCGATATGGCTTTCCGAAAGGGCTGGACCAGCATCAAATTGTACTTCATGGTGGGTCTGCCTACTGAGACCGAGGAAGACCTGATGGGGATTGCCCGTATAATTAACCAGGTCTACGATATTGGGCGCAAATACCAGGGCAAGAAAACGGTTAATGTGACCCTCTCTCCGTTTGTGGCCGAACCACACACACCTTTCCAGTGGGATGCTGTGATGATGCCCGAAGTGATGCTGGAGAAGCTGAAAACTGTAAAACGGAATGTGCGCCAGCGTAATGTAAATTTCAAGAAAGCTTCGTGTGAATCGGTAGTGATACAGGCGGTGCTGGGACGTGGCAATCGCGAACTGGGACCGGTCATCGAGGCGGTATTTCAAGCTGGCGGGCGTTTCGACGGCTGGTCTGAAGATTTCAATTATCGACTGTGGTCAGACAAGCTACAGGAACACGATTTCAGTATTGAGGAGCAATTGGGACCTCGTTCATTCTCGGCCGATTTGCCCTGGTCGCACATTTCCAAAGGTCCATCTATCGAGCATCTTCAGGCGGAAAGAAACCGCACTTCCACTCAACTGGCCAAATATGTACCTCACAGTCTGAACGAGGAATCAGGGACAGGGTCCGCGACAAAGATGGAGTTTGGTCGCGGTAAGAAAAGGGTAGCCTCGCAGAACAGCGCTGCGCCCACCAAGAATCGGGTGCGATTGTGCTGGGGGCGGTCACAACGTTTCAAGTATATGTCTCATCTGGACAGCTTGCGGATGCTCGAACGAACCATTCGCCGGTCCCGTATACCGATCGCATTCAGCCAGGGATTTCATCCTGTCATGAAGCTGTCCTTTGGCCCTCCGCTCCCGCTGGGGATTACGTCCGAGGCAGAATACGTTGATCTGACTCTTGAGAGTAGCTTCTTGCCGCATATGATCGAGAACTTCAAGGCAACCATTCCAGAAGGAATGAGCATTCTTGGTGCCAGAGTCGTACTTGGTAAGACCAGGTCGTTGTCAGCGCTACTCAACCGCGCGGACTACACTCTGCAAGTTGATTCCGGGACGGACTCTGATGAGCTAAACGACAAGATCGCCGAGATATTGATTACGAAAGAACTGAAGATTGAACGAAAGGGTAAAGACAAAATAAAACAGGTGGATATCCGACCGGCTATTTATGGGCTGGCTTATAGCGACGGATTCCTCCGGATGACATTGGGCCTCGGCGACGGGGGATATGCACGCCCGGTTGAAATTCTGGGCTTGGTCTTCCCGGCCGACGAGGTTCCTGTACTGGCTCACTGCCTGCACCGGGTGGCCATGTACCAGATTAACAGGGCGGGGCAGAAAATGGGACCTATGGAACTGTAGAGGGTATGGCAGAGACAGCGAAAAAGAAATCCGGGATGCGTTTTGATCCTATCCGGGCAGCGGCCGTAGAAGCGCTTATGATAGTAGGTAATGGCGAACCAATTGATACCGCCATTATACGGGTGATTGGCAACCGGGAACTGCGATCACTTGATAAACGATTCCTGTTGCAACTGGTCAATGGTACGACCAAGATGCGTCGTCGTCTCGACCACGAAATCAAATTCTACCTGGCCCGTCCTTCGATGCAGCTACCCGAAAAACTAGCCACTATCCTCCGCCTGGGGTTCTATCAACTGCATTTCACCGATCGTATTCCGGCTGCTGCGGCTGTATCGGAGTCGGTCAATCTGGCAGCGCAGATGTTAGATCGTTCCCGCGCAAATCTGGTTAACGCTGTTATGAGGTCCTGTTTGCGCGAGCCACACCGGATTATTTTTGCAGACAAGAGTGAACAACCGGTTCGATATCTGGCTGATTTCTACAGCTTTCCGACCTACTTCGTCCAGTATGCCTTAAGCGAGTTCGGTTTCGAGCAAACGGAGAAAATGCTTCAGGTTTTCAATTTAGCTCCGCGTGTTACTTACCGCGTTAATTTCCTTAAGGCCAAACCAGATGAAGTAGCCAATATCCTGCAACAGGCTAAAGTAGAGTTTTCGTACGGGAAATACTTGCCGGAGTTTATCCACATCGAGGAAGGGGGACTTCCGCTCCAGCATGAGCTGATTGACACTGGCAAGGTTTTTGTGCAGGACGAGTCAGCCGGTTTGGCGGTTCGTTTGCTAAACCCTCGTCCCAAAACAAGTGTTGTCGATCTTACTTCCGCCCCTGGTGGAAAAGCTACTTATATCGCTATTCGTATGCGCAATCGGGGTAGGGTGACTGCTCTTGACAAATCGCACCAGCGATTGAAACTGGTTCAGGAAAACGCCAATCGCCTTGGAATCAAAATTATCGCTCCGGTGGCGTGCGACATGATGCAATTCTCGGGTGGTCCATTTGATCGTGTCATGCTCGATCCTCCCTGTTCGGGGTGGGGAACAGCCGGCAAGAACTCCGATCTGCGATGGTCCAAGACTGAAGCTGACATTGAGAACCTCTGCCAAATTCAGGCCAGCATGATTGACCGAGGTGCAAAACTGGTGAAACCGGGGGGAGTACTCGTTTACTCTACCTGTACTATCACTCGCACGGAAAATGACCAGGTAGTTGAGGAGTTTCTTCTGCGCAACAACGAGTTTGAGATAGATTCAGCATTACCCTATTTTGACAAAGACCTGGTCACCGATCGGGGCTTCGTAAAGACCTACCCGGGTCATGATAACATGAATGGCGCTTTCTCAGCCCGCCTAAAACGCAAGTTGCATTGAACGCATAGCGATCCCGATTATTCCCACGGAAGGACGCAGTAGGGCGATGGACCGCCGGTGAACAAGAAGCCCACGAAGTGGGTAAGGTCAGCAATATTAATCATTCCGTCCGGACCTTCCTGACCGTCAATATTAGCAGCCTCCAGAATAGGTGGCTCAGTTCCGCCGGTAAACAAGTAGGCCACAAGGTAGGTCAGATCAGCGATATTCGGATTTTCGCCGTTGTCGTCCACATCGCCACAAATGTATACCATCAGTGTGATATGCTGCGTGTCGGAGGCAGAGCCATCAGAGACTTCAACATCAAAGCCAGTAAGTTCCCGCGCAAACGGCGGCGTACCGATCAATGAATCATCCTGCGGAGCCAACCAGGTTGGGTAATTCGTATAGGTCGCAGTATGGACCGTATCATCAGGGTCGGAGACTTCGGGACAATAACCGTACAGGACTGCTGCTTGAATCAGGAACGAATCTGGGGAGATGATAATCGGCGGCTCATTTGGTTCTACTTCGTAACTGAACTTATGTGCCCAGGGAGCGCCAATAAACGGGTGAGTCTCCATGCGGCCAGACAGATCGGCTGCCTGGATATAGTACGCTATCTCGGCGGCTCCCGGTTGCGCCGGTATCTCCCCATAGAACGAATCCGGTACGGCCGTGGCCGACAGCATAGCAAAGTCCCAGGGATCGTTATCGACACTAAAGAATATTTTCAGGGAGTCGTCGATAAGAGGTTGGTCCGAGTACGCTTCAATCTCTACTGAGATCGGTCGGTTTTCGTTCGGGTCAAATATACCTACGGTCGGGATGTGATGGACAAAGAGCGTCTGCGCATCTGGTACGCCCATAGTGCGGCAGTGGATGGCATCATCATCGAGCCAGGAACCTGTGAATCCGATAACCTCGTAGCCTGGCATGGCCTCTTCATAGGTCTGGATAGCGTCGTCGTCCCATGCGTCACCAAAGATTGGCACCAGGACTTTGTCATTGAGGATAAGCGAGTTGGTATAGGCGGTGCCATAGGGACAATATATGCGGACAATCGTGTACGGCTGACCCCAGGCTGATGTTTGTGTTGCCAGATAATCGGCTCGGGCATTGAGCAGGGCATAGCTGGAACTGCCTGTAGGGACATCTTTGACCATTATAGTGGTTGGGTTGAGAAACTTGGCCCAGCAGTCAAGGTGGTGAATGCCGCCTGATTCAATGTATTCGAGAACTTCAAAATCATTGCCGGTGTAGTCAAGCATACGATTGGCGATTTCGGTGTGGCTGAGGCTGTCGTTTTCGTCCCATACTAATCGGGTCGACATAGACATCCCCAATCCGTCCGTCATGTGGTTCCCGCCGGGAGTGGCCAGCGGCATACCGTAAACATTGATACCCCATGCGGTCCCAATTGTCTGGGGAATGACATCATCGAGTGGGCGCGGTCGGTTGTAGACGGGATCGGTTATTGCCTGACGGCCGTTCTCGAAAATAAACCAGGGGCCATAGTCACGAGTCCAAATAGAATTGGTGGCGGCAATGATGAATTCAGTGTTGGCCATGTTGACCCCGCCCGAAGTGTAGGCGCTTATCGCCGATGCCTCGTATGCACTGGTGACAATGGTCCATATGGTCAGATCTTCCGACATCTCGGCTACCAGAGAAACTGAAATACCGAGCGGGTAACGAATGATCACGCCGGTCGAAGGCTCCCACTCGGCGGGATTGCGGATCTCGCCAACCGGGGGGGCAGTTGTCACATGGAACATGCCGATTTCATGAAGACGTGTTTTTTCCTCCTCGGTCAGACCAATTGTAAGTATCTGATCTTCTGTAACGGGATCGGCCAGCGCGAAGAGAGGTAAACCAACAACGAGGATTAGGAGAGCGAGGTAAGTAGCTTGCTTCATGTCACCACCAGAGAGGAGGGAAGATTAGTATATGATCCATACTCACGCGAGTACAATCTGACTTACAATTATAAATGTAACTGAAAATCAGAAATTCGCAAACGAATCTTTGGGGTGGCAACGAGGTGGACCGAAACTTTCCTCAGTCTCGATAATTGTTACTACAACGTGAACTCCACTTTGTAAGATACCCACGTCCCGATCGGCTTGCCTTCCGCTGTTGCTGGCGCAAAAAGGTACTGGTAGGCTGCTTTAACTGCGGCAATGTCGAGTGATTCGTGCCCGGAAGACTTAAGAACCCGCGCACGTACAACTTCTCCCTCTTCGTCCACGAAGGACCCCACCCACACTGTTCCAACAATGCCACCCTGCTCCGCCAACTGGGGATACTCGGGCTGCACTTTGTGTAGGATCCGGGGTAGAACTGTTTCCGCTCGGTCGGGACCGTCGGGCCAGTCGCAGATGTTAGGAAAGTCGGTTCGCAGCACTGGACCAGCCATCGCTAGCGCGCCGCACTGAGTTGCCTCGGGCCTCACGTCTTCTATCCACTCTTTGAGAGAAAGGGCGTCGCTGTTAAGCTCATCCGCTCGCAGGGCACGATTTACCTGTCGGTACGCTCTCGACAGCCTACCTCTCGTGACATAGGTCAGAGCGAGTTCGACGTAGTCTGACACCTTGTCTCTCTCTGCCTCGAGCTCGTTGCCTATTATCTTCTGATTCTGTTGCGAATCCAGAACAGCGCAACACTCCTGGAGTTCTTTCTGGGCAATGGAATCGGTTTGGTTTTGTTCGCACAGACGGCCCAGGAGATACCATGCTCGTGGTGTGTTGTTCTGCAACAAGGCGGAATCGGCAAGGGCGCGAAGCTGTGGCCTATCGTAGTACGGAATGTCTATTGAGATTCTCATTGGGGGGAATTCCGTATAGTCCTTGGCTCGGTGCCTGGCAGTGACAGAGATCATGCAGTCAGATTCGCTCAGCCCAACTCTGATCACTTCCACCTTGCCGGCCAAGCCAGACTCTTTCGTATCAAGGTGGAAAATACCTGACATCCCGGTGACCAGGCCAATGTCATGTCCACCTGCGATGAGAATAGAAAGGCTGTCACCCTCATCCTCAAGCTCGCTGTTATCCATTCGTATGACCCTGAAGTTCTCAGCCAGTAACGGCGGTGCGCTGAGTAGTATCATGCCAAATATGACAATCACAATCTGAATCATAGTGAATCCAAACTTCACGTTACCTCCTGCATTCTAAGCTTACTGAAGTATAGGGTATTTAAGGCCACGGGGCAAATCCCGCATTTTTCTCTAATTCTCCTGTCAAAGGACAGGCGAAGCTTGTCGAAACTGAAGACAGTTTCAACATACTCGGTTCTAGTTTATTGGCAGGGTCGAAATAGTGAGGGTCAACCGACAGCAGAAGTGGTTTCGTTCAGGCTGGCCAATTGCTCTTCGATCTTCTTCTCAATGTCAATAATCAGGGCATCGTCGTAGTAGACAGTTGTCTCAAATGATGACAGATCAAGCAATTCATTCATAACCGACTGAATAGTGTCAACACCTTTGACAATCACTTCCATAGACATGGCGGTGGTGTTGTTTGAGTCGATCAGCTTTCCTCGCTTGATATCTGCCTGGACTAATTGGGCACGACCAAGAATGGTGCCCACTGCATTGTTGACATAGTGATTGAAAGTGGCGGTTATAGCTTTGAGGGTCTCAAGAGCCGCTTGTTCGACTTTGGCTTTGGCGAGCTGATCCTGCATGGTGCGTTTCTCGCGTAGCATCTTCTCAACCATAAGATACTGTTCAAACAGTAAGGAGTTGGCCTCAGCGAGCAACTCAGAGGTAGACCCGATATCAATCTCAAGAAACTCGGATTCTTCAGCCGTTTGCTTCAGAATCAATTCGCTGTTCCGGCGCATATCTTCCTGCTGCAAACCGAGGTTCTTGCAAAGGATTTCTATTTGTTCCTGAGACGTAATCGGTCTTGGGTGAGGCTTGGCAACTGTGAAATGAGCGGTCAGATTGGCCAACGTGATAACCTGCGAAAGTAGCGGCGGCGACTCCTTCGTGTGAGCAGAAAGGTCCTGATGATGTGATCCGATTGCCTCACAGATGATCGTAGGAAGATGCCATTGCTCCAACAGGAATTGTCCCACCCGGGCGTGATTGGTTCCCCAGATACCAGTCTCAAGGTGATCGATCCTCTCTCCCGCTTCCACTGATTCCCAGACACGAGCATACTTGTCAGGGAACGAACTCTCCAACACAAGTAATCCGACATCATGGAGCAATCCGGCCACAAAGGCCTCTTCGGTATTCTTCAAACCGGCTGTTTGGACAAGATTGCGGGCGGCAATGGCGACACACAGGGAATGACGCCAGAATCTACAGCGGTCAATGGAGGATTTCCATTTGCCGGTCAGATCATATACTGAGGTCGATAATGCCAGAGCAGTCACAGCTTTGGTGCCCAGCGTCATCACTGCCTGAAGCATCGAAGATATCTCACGTCCAGCACCAAAGAACGGGCTGTTGGCCAAACGGAGCGTTTTTGTCGTCAACGCCGGATCTCTTTTGAGCACATCGACCAGATCATTTGCAGCCGCACCATCATCGCGACTTATCCGCAACACTTCGGCCAGCGTCTGCGGCAACGATGACAGTTCTTTATGCTCCTCGAGAATCTTCTGAAACAGGTCGTTGTCTGTCTCCATATTAATTCTATCGGCGAAAAGTCGATCAAATTGAAGCCTTCAGAACATATACAATCAAATGCTCTCGTGGTGGTTCCACCGCACACCGAATCAGACACCCATCTTGTCTAAGGCGATGCTTGGAATTATTCGAGATCATTCCGCAAGGATGTAATGGCGGATTCGATTTTCAGACGCGTGAGAAGATTCGTTTCCCGTTGAAGAATCGTTGCCCTATAACCGCAGTTGTCCTCCGGATCAGCCTTGACCAGAGCCACGGCCGCATGGGCGCGTCGGGTGGCTGACGTGGAGTTGAGCACCTGCTCGAGAAGTATCTCAATTGCTTCATCAGTACCGTACTCCCCCAACATCTGGCAGACAAGATTACCGATCATTGGATCCTCAGATTTGACCGAGTCAGTCAGACCTTCCATCACCAGCGCCGTGTCCAGCTTCATCAGAGCATTGGTGGCCTCCAAACGTGCCCCGTAGAACTGATCGCCGAGAGCATGGGTCAACCCCCCGATGGCCTCTTGAACAACCAGCGCACCACAGGCAACAACGGCGGCTTTTCGCACTTGTCCAATCGAATCATACAGAGCACGCAGAACAACATCAGCAGCTCGGGCATCGGTGATTTTCCCAAGCGCTCCGATCGCCTGTTCTCGAACCTGCCAGCGATTATGTTGACTGATCTCCATCAACGGCGAGACAGCGGTAGTATCCTTAATATCTCCCAAAGCCCAGCAAACCCGCTGCACAACCAGACCGTTCGATCGCTGTAGCGACGTAATCAGATAAGGAACAGCGTCGCTGCCTATCTTCTGCAAGACCCAAATGACAGTCCAGCGTTCCCTGGCCGATTTGGTAGTAAACTTATCCACCAACAACGGCACCGCTGGAGCACCCAGAGCTGCTATCGAATCGATAGCCGGTCCCGTCAAATCACGATATTTTATATCTCCGGAGGAGGCAATCATAAATAGCGAATCCACCTTGTGCTGAAGACTGCTTTGAGCGCAAATCGATCCCGGTAGACACAGCGCACTCAGTCCCAGGGTTGCAATTACCAGAAGCCATGTCATGGTCTTCATGGTGCGACCTCCTCGGAGGTTGTGTCGGGGGGATTGAGTTCAATATCCATCCCACCACCCCACTTCGAGGGTGTTTTCCAGTAATAGTTGTCCTGACCATAACCGTTGTACTGGTCGCTGCCGGACAGATCAATGAAGAGTCCAATAGAACCAAATGATCTACGAGGGTTGCCGTAACCGTGAGTATTGTCCGGGTTGTGGACGGAGTAGCGGTCGTCGCCATCGGTGTCGATCAACACCCCAGCGCCATTGGCTGACCCGGCCGCCTGAGACAGATCATAGGCGGTATAGGTATCATCTCCCCCCCGGTCCAATAGCAATCCACAGGAATAATCATGTCCGCAACCCTGCATCAGTCCCTTGCCAAAATAGACATCATTTCCACTATCATCGATTAAAACTCCCAGCGACATATGGGTGGCTGTACCCTGAGCATACTGAAAGGACTGGTAGTTATCATTTCCTGATGAATCATAGATCATTCCCAGCGACCACCAATAGCTGGTACCCTGGGCGAAAATATCCGAGTAGTAACTGTCGTTACCGCGTTTATCGATAATCATCCCTATGCCACCGGAAGCGAACGGCCGCAGACCATAACCGAACCCCTGAGATAGCGACAGGTAGTGATCTTCGTAACGAATAATGTCCTTGTACTTGCCCCCGGCATAGTAGCTGTCGGAACCGTCGATCTCATAGATAGCCCCCAATCCCTGGACAAACCCGAAACCCTGACAGTGCAGTGCGCCATTGTATATGTCGCGTCCGGCTTCATCAATAAGCAACCCCATGCCAAATGTGCCCGCTCCCTGGACATGAGTATCACCATCGTAACGATCATCTCCCTCGGCATCGTAGAGTAGTCCGAAGCCAAACAATCCCGATCCAAGTCCAAAGGATCGGGCATCGTAACGATCATTTCCCTCAAAGTCGAGCAGCAACCCTACTGACTGGCAGCCGGAACCAAGCACAAAATCACTCTGAGCTCGGTAGTAATCGTCACCGCTCAGGTCAATGATAATGACGCCATGAGGTTTGGCAGGATCATAGCTAAGATCGTAAACATCGTTACCACCGACATCCAGGATGAAAGAATAGTCACCTTCATAGTAGTCATTTCCGGGGCCGCCGACCGCCCAGCCTTTCTGCATACCCAGGAATTTTCGGGCCGTGCTCTGATCGGGGAGATAACCGGTACTCTTAATCAGCTTGCTCCGCGTTATCTCATTACGTCGAAGAGCCGTTCTGATAACTCCTACATCAAGCACGACCTGTCGAAGACATTCAATACCGGCGGTAATCACCGGGTCCTTGTCAATCATTGTCCCGAACTCAACAAACTGCTCAGTGTATGCCTCTTCCAGATTCTCCAGCGAATCGGTTTCCTCGACCGAAAAGAACTCCTCCTCCTCACCAATTCTCAATAGCTCCGGGAACTCCTTAGTCAAGAATGCACGCTGCTCTTTTGATAATCTTGCCAATGATTTCTCAGTTGATTTGGGAATAATCACATCCAGATACAAGGCTACCCTGGTGAGCAATTGGTTGAGTGCAAGGTTTGCAAAATGCAGGTTATGCTGCCGTTGGATTTCTGAAAGATTCGGCTGGTACGATCCGGACCGACCGGTCTGGTGTTCACCTGTCAAATCCGAATACAGTATGCCTGCGACAATCTCGGGCTGACCGGATACCCAGGCGGACCTGAGTCCGGAGGAATAATCAATCATATCCAGTGGCCGAGCCATGAGATCCGCCACAATTTTCAGGCGAAACGAATCTGGCTCGGTGAAATCAGACCGGAAGCTGATGTCGTTTGGATTGAGGTTCAGGTACTCGCAAAGATGCTCCAGCCCGAATTGTTCGGGTGGCAAATCGGCAGGTTGACCTGTTGCTGTTTTCGGAGACAACCAGACGAGAATCAGGATAATAACGGCGGCGATTAGTTTCATAAGATAATGCATAGGCCGCTCGGTTACGGGAATCAACAACAATCCGGTTGGCCATCTCATGGCTCAGTAGGTCAAACGGCCTGCCGCTTGACGGTCAATTGTAAGTCAGAATCCTTGCGGCTGACTTCTTCGTCAGGAGGACAAGCCTCCTAACCTACGGAGAGAAAGGGACTACTGTATAAAAAAAGCGCCCCAGGGTTGGGGCGCTTTTTCTCTTGAAGAGATGGACCAATTCTTAGGTCGTGACGTCGTCAATAGTGCATTGCAGCAGACCATCCTCATCAATCGTCCAGGTATCAACCGTGGCATCGTCATCCAGGTTCGCGACCCCCGTGCCCGTGAAACCATTACCGGCGGTTGCTACACTATATGTATAGATCGCCGTGGTTGGAACTTCCACACCAATACCGAGAAGAGCAGCAGCGTCAGCACAGGCCAGGTAGGCTCCGTTTTCCTGACGATAGGTGCGTTCCATGGTGTAGATCTGCTTCAGAATACCCTTGGCTTCAGACTGCTTGGACTTCACTGTAGCTTGCATAAAACGCGGGATAGCGAGAGCGGCCAGAATACCAATGATGACGACCACAATCATCAGCTCGATCAGTGTAAAACCCTTGCGACTGTGAAACTTTGAGAACATTTGAACCTCCTACAGGCTTGAGACTAACTCTTAACAGTTGGCTTACTTTCTTGCTTTCGGCATTCTTAATCGCAAAGATTATACCTTGACCCTGTCTTTTTTTGAACAGCTTGGAGCGTTCGTATTGGCCCGCCAACCAACAGCTTACCAATATCAAGTGAAGTTACCCTCAAAGTGCTCATCTTCTGCTCCAGACGTCCCTCATAGCCAACAGTGTATTCTGCCAAGATCATTGCATCCTGCAATGATCTTATGGCCCCCAATTCAGGAAAGAACGATTCGTTCAGGATAAAAAAAAGACCCGCGGCAAAGCGGGTCTCAAATTCAGTAATGGAGCTATTTTATCCAGTGACATCGCTAATGGCACAGGCAATAGCTCCCGTCTCATCAACTGTCCAGGTATCAATAGTAGCATCCTCATCAAGATTGGCGGTAGCCGTGGCAGTGAATCCGGCTCCCGCAACGTTGATAGTGAAGGTGTAGCGGGCGTGAGGTTGGATCTCTATCCATATTTCTCCAAACGCGTTGGGATCCCCTGCTGAGGCTTGTCCTCCCGGTTGATAATAGGCATTACCCATCGACTGCTGACGATATGTTCGCTGGTTGACATATATCTGCTTGAGAATAGCCTTGGCCTCGCTCTGCTTGGTCTTGACCGTAGCCTGCATAAAACGAGGAATCGCCAGGGCAGCAAGTATGCCTATGATGACGACTACAATCATCAGTTCGATTAATGTGAATCCACGCTCCGATCGATATCTGGCTATCATAATGGTCCTCTCCTTACTTCAGATTCCTTCAGGCTACTGCTATTGCAAGTCTCATACCGTTCCACTGTTCAAAAAGTGGCTATTTCCCACTGCTGGTCTTTTTCCTGCCAGTAGCCTTGCGGCTCGGGAAATCCGTTAAATCGTACCGGTCTATTTTTCTATAGAGGGTTGAAGTATCTATGCCGAGAATCCGGGCCGCCTCAGCCTTCTTTCCTCCGGTCTGGCTCATAACAAAATGGATGTAGGCTTTCTCGATCGATTCGAGAGTAGGATTGGCCGGGGATTTTTCCGCTACAAGTTCGACGTCCCCGGAGGTTTGCACGCGCTCAGGGAAATCATCCGGTCCCAACCTATCTGAACGGCTAAGAAGAACAGCCCGCTCAATCGTGTTTTCCAGTTCCCTGACATTCCCGGGCCAGTGATAGCTCCGAAGAATTTCCATCGCGTCTTCATCTATGTTCTTGATAGCCAAATCCAATTTGCGGCAGTACTTCGAGACAAAGTGGCTTGCCAGCAGATCGATATCTTCCCGTCGTTCTCGCAAGGGGGGGATTTGTACAGGGATAACATTGAGGCGATAGAACAGGTCTGCTCGGAATCGTTTGGCTTTCACTTCTTCTTCGAGATTGGCATTGGTAGCGGCAATCAAGCGAACATCGACGTTGATCGGTTTGGTGTCGCCCACAGGAGTAATCATCCGATCTTCCAGAACGCGCAGCAGCTTCACCTGGATGTTTATCGAGGTGTTCCCAACTTCGTCAAGAAAGAAGGTTCCTCCGTCGGCAACCTTGAACAACCCGTCTTTGTCCCTGATGGCACCCGTGAAGGCTCCTTTTTTGTGCCCAAATAGTTCGGATTCGAGCAAGTTCTCGGGGAGGGCGGCGCAATTGATCGTAATAAACGGACCGTTGCCTCGGGGGGAATGGCTATGTATGGCTCTGGCAATCAGGTCCTTACCGGTACCTGACTCACCTCGGATCAGGACGGTAGCATCCGAAGAAGCTACCCGTCCAGCCAGTTTTTTGAGAGCGATGATTGTTTCCGATGATCCAATGAAGTTATCAAATGAGCTGTTACTTTGGAGCTGTTTTTTCAAGCTCGTGTTCTCTTTGACCAAGCTCCGTCGGCTGATGCACTTTTCGATCACCAGCTTGATTTCGTCAACTTTGAACGGTTTGGTAATGTAGTCGACAGCACCCTGCTTCATCGCCTCAATGGCCGTATCAACCGAGGCATACGCGGTCATCACGACAAAGTCCTGATCCTTCCGCAAATCTCGAGCCTCACGAAGAACATCGATACCGGTCATCTCAGGCATATTCAAATCAGCAATCACAAGGTCATAGCCATGATCCTCTATATATGACAGCCCCTCCCGGCCAGAGTTGGCCGTATCGACTTCATAGCCTTCTTTAGTGAGCATGATCTCCATGAAGCTACACATAGAGTCTTCATCATCTATCACTAGTATACGGGTCAACATCGCTATATCCATAGTTTTGCATTTTGCGAGACAAGATGTATCAATCATATATTCGGCAGTCCCGCACCTGTCTGGAGTAACCGGATCAACAATGCTCAGACATTAAACAGACAGAGGTCCGAGTCGTGAGAAATCACCAAACCCTTTCTGATTGACGACTGACACTGTCATCTCTTATGTTGTTGGATAGCTTGGATATCCAGATCGGAGAGAAATATGGATAAGTACTCGCACCGAGAACGAATTGAGATGATAATCGCCGGAGAGAAACCGGACAGGTTTGCGGCCTCATTCTGGCGACATTTCTTCCACCAGGAGCATTACGCCGCAGGGACGGCGGAGGCTATGATCGGATTCCAGAAGGAGCTCGATTGGGACTTCGTCAAAGTCAATCCTCGGGCTGATTTCCATGTCGAGGACTGGGGCTTGGCCCTCGAATGGTCGCACAATGAGTTCAAGAAGCACCGTAAAGTGTCATTCCCGATACAGCAAATCGAAGACTGGGATAAAATTGGCGTCAATGGTCTCAATGCCCCCTCTCTGGCCGAGCACCTACAAATGGTCTCGTTGGTACGTAAGGGACTGGGCAAAGAGGTGCCGATCCTGATGACCGTATTCACACCTCTGTCGATAGCCGGACGGATGGTACCTGATCGACAACTCCTCGTGGAACATCTCCGGAACGAACCAGCGCGTGTTCATCGAGCTTTGAAAGCTATCACAGAAACTTTCTCTGCCTATGCCACCGAACTTCGGAACGCCGGAGCCGATGGGCTATTTTATGCTACCTGCCAGTGGGCCTCAAGCGATTTGATCACCTGGAACGAATATCAAGAGTTTGGTATTCCCTATGATCTGGCGGTAATTGAAGCTACCGATGAGGACGCAATAAACCTTTTGCACGTTTGTGACTCCAACAACTATCTATCCCGGCTGGCCGATATTGATTACCGATGTCAACTGTACAACTGGGACTGCTTGGATGAGACAAACCTGTCCATTGCCGAAGGGTCCGAGTTATTAGGCCAACGACCGGTAGTAGGCGGGGTTGCCCATGAGAGTTGGTTATGGCACGGATCACCGGATGAGGTCGTCCGCCGCCTCAATCAACTGAAAAGAGAACATAGTTCGGCGCGGTTCATTGTAGGTCCTGGATGCGCCATCCCTCCAGAGGTACCAATCGCCAACCTTCATGCTATCAGGGAGAGTCTGTGACAAGCGACCGACGTCCTAAATTGATCCAGACAATAAGGGATCAGATCGCCACCAAGGATAACGAAACCGATATCCTTCGCACAGCGGCAGAACTAATCGACAATTTCTCCGAAGATTTCAACTGGACCGGCTTCTATATGTTACGGGGCAGTACCCTGGAGATAGGTCCTTACGTCGGTCCGGAAACGCCCCATACCCACATTGAACTCAACTCCGGTATTTGCGGCGCAGCAGCCTCACAGAAAAGAAGTGTCATCGTTGATGATGTTAATGCCGACCCGCGCTTCCTCGCCTGCTCGCTGACAACGAGATCCGAGATTGTTGTACCTCTTTTGGAGGAAGATGAGTGTATCGGGGAAATTGATATTGATTCCAATCGCCCGGCCAACTTCACCGATGACGACCGCAAGATGCTGGAGGAGATCGCTACAATCATAGTGGATCGGCTGGCGTCTGCGACTAGGCGTTAAGACTTCGCCCAGATTTCAGAAGCAGCCGGTAACAACCGTTTTTCAAGCTTTCTCACACGCTCGTCGATGACTATCTTCTCAAACACAACTGATGGAGGATGTTTATGTTTTTCGGTGCGTTGATGGTTTTGTTTGGCCTGCTTATGCTTCTGGATCGGATGGGATATCTCCCTGGCGACTTATGGGAATATTTTTGGCCACTGGCGCTTATGGCGCTGGGGATTTCGATCGTCCTGAAGCACCGAAGCCGCGACAAACATGGCCAATAAGAAATCGTTCTATTTTGATCCCGAGGCATCCGGTCCGGCTATTTTTCTGGGACCGACCGAAGCTGCCCTGATGGAAATCGCCTGGAGCAAGAATGAGATTACGGTCAAGCTGGCTTTGGTGTTCTTAGGCAACAAGACACCGCGAGCCTACACGACTGTAATGACGGTTCTGGGGAACCTGACTACCAAAAGCCTTTTGTCCCGACGGCGATCAGGGCGTAGTTTTGTTTACCAGCCTGTCGTCAGCCGGGAGGCGTTTCTTCGGGCCAAGGCAAACATAGTACAATCCTGCCTCAAACGAAATTTCGTGGATACATAGGATAGTTAGCGCAGCATCAGGTGAGGCAAGGCCTTAGCGCAGGCGTTCCTCCAACTCGATCAGAACACCATTCATACCGGCGGGATGAACAAAAGCAATCCGGTTTCCTTCAGCTCCTATTCGCGGGAATTCGTCGATGAGTCGTATACCGGAAGCCTTGAGTTCGGTCAGCTTCTCTTCGAGATTGTCCACAAAGATACAAATATGATGCAGCCCCTCCCCCTTCTTCTTCAAGAATCTGGCCACGGGACTTTTTTCAGAAATCGGTGACACCAGTTCGATACGTCCCTCAATGCTCTCAATCGCACTGTCATTCGTTGAGAATATAGCCACCTTGACCTGTTGGTCGGTCACCTCCACAATATGTGGCTGCCTGTCGCCGGTCAGAATTCGATACCGCTCCACAGCCTCCTCGAAGTCGGCTACGGCAATACCCACATGAGAAATGAGACTATTTGAACACACGGAATTTCTCAGTTCTCCTCGCTGGCCGCCGCTTCAGCTTCCCGAATGGTACGGTCGTAATCTCCTTGAAGACGCAGCGTGGTGATGGCTGGCTTTACCCAGCGACCATTGCTTCGGTAGATTGTAAACTTGTCGGGCAACCGGCTCTGCCCCCCGGCGGCGCTATTGAATACATATTCTACCTGGGCATGGGCCGAATCATCATCGAAATGCACGATACTGTGAACCGCCAGATGATCCAACGAATCCATGTGAATCCACATGATATCGCCACGCTTGACATAATGATCGAAGTCGTATTCGTCGAGGAAGTAATCGAACTCCAGTTCGTACAGACCGCTCTTGTCCTCGTACGACAGGCGAACCAGGGCGTCATTGAGTATCGCCGCCAATTCAGCATCTTGGGGAGATAGTGTACTTTCCGCCACTGAGACCGTCTCTTCGGTCTCGTTTTCCGAACTACAGCCCAACAGGACCAGACTAATGACACCAACAATGAGGAATAACCTAACGACAATCGACATGTTCACCCCACACCTTCCTAAAGACATTAGATATTTCTCCAACAGTAGCATATTGCTCAACTGCCTCGACGACCGGACTAACGACGTTGTCTCCCCTATCGGCGGCTTCAGCAATCTTCTGCAAACAGTTGTGTACCATTTCTTGATCTCGTGTTTGGCGCAACTCACCAAGGGAACGCACCTGATCCTGCTCAAGATGCGGATCGACTTTCAGAATGCTCGGAATCTCGACATTCTCGGAGACAAATCGGTTCACACCGACAACCACAGCCTTGTCGGCCTCAATTCGCTTCTGGTGTTCATACGCAGAACGGGCAATCTCGTCACGGAAATATCCGCTCTCGATACAACTGACCGATCCACCACGGCGATCAATCTCTGTCATTAGCGCCTGTGTTTTTCGTCGGAGTTCGGTCGTAAGATATTCCACATAGTAGGATCCGGCCAGAGGGTCCACAGTGTTGGCTGTACCGGATTCGAATGCAAGCAACTGCTGAGTCCGCAAAGCGATCTCCGCCGAATGCTCAGTGGGCAAAGCCAGTGCTTCGTCAAACGAATTTGTATGCAATGACTGTGTGCCACCCAATACCGCCGCCAAAGCCTGCACAGTAGTTCGGACAATGTTGTTCTCAGGCTGCTGAGCGGTCAAAGTTGAACCGCCAGTCTGGGCATGAAAACGCAGAAGCATCGATTTGTCATTCCTGGCTCCGAATTTCTCTTTGACAATTTCTGCCCAGATCGTACGCGCCGCTCGGAACTTGGCTACTTCCTCAAACAGATCATTGTGAGCCGCGAAGAAAAAAGACAGGCGAGGTGCGAATTGATCTATATCCAGCCCAGCCGCCAGAGCCGCTTCTACGTAGGCAATGGCGTCGGATAATGTAAACGCGATCTCCTGTACTGCCGTCGCACCGGCCTCACGGATATGATAACCTGAAATCGAAATCGTATTATAACGAGGTAGATGTTTGTGGGCGTATTCGAAGATGTCGGTGACGATTTTCATCGACGGTCCCGGAGGCAGGATATAAGTGCCGCGTGCGATGAATTCCTTGAGAACATCGTTTTGGATCGTCCCCATCAACTTGTCGGGCGGTACCCC
The DNA here is from genome assembly GCA_019038695.1 of Candidatus Zixiibacteriota bacterium. Lineage (NCBI taxonomy): Bacteria > Pseudomonadati > Candidatus Zixiibacteriota > Candidatus Zixiibacteriota bacterium. The sequence goes on along the minus strand of JAHOYZ010000036.1, from coordinate 5,620 downwards.
CTGTTTTTTACCAACAGCGATATACATCGCCAGTAGAATAACGGCGGTGGAGTTGATCGTCATCGAGGTGGAGACCTTGTCTAATGGGATGCCCTTAAACAATGTTTCCATATCCTTAAGTGAGTCAATAGCGACCCCGGTGCGGCCTACTTCGCCCGCCGCCATCGGATGATCCGAATCGTACCCTATCTGGGTGGCCAGATCAAAAGCGACTGACAGGCCGGTTTGGCCTTTTTCCAGAAGATACTTGAAACGACGATTGGTCTCGGTGGCGGTACCAAAGCCGGCGTACTGGCGCATCGTCCAGAGACGCCCGCGATACATGCTGGGATAGACACCGCGCGTGTACGGATATTTCCCGGCGTGTGACGGCACAGCCCTATCGACCGGGACGTTGTCGCCAGTGACGGTGACAGGGATTTCAATCCCCGACGTTGTTTCCCTGATCTCCTCTGCCACCTATTCAAACTCCAGCAATGAATCACCCTTTTCCACCGCCCCACCACTCTCGACATGAACGGCTTTGACAGTGCCCTTCCCTTGAGCTTTGATGATATTCTCCATCTTCATTGCCTCCAGAACGATCAACGGCTGCCCTTTTGTGACCTCATCACCCGATTGGACTTTCACTTCCAGGACAAGCCCGGGCATAGCCGCTTTGAGGATTTTGGCAACCGTTACGCCAGATGACATCCCCGCCGCTTTCCGCAGTTGGGCCAAGTTGTAGTCTTCGATTGATACTGGGATTTCCATCCCCTTCATGAAAACAGTACGGGATGTATCGTAACCATTCGATCGAACATCTACTTCATGAGATTCGCCGTCTATGAGTAACAAGGCACGACTCTCGCCCAATAGATTCGTGACTGTTTCGATCTTTCGCCCATTACAAGTGAGATAATATTTTTCGGAGCGATACTTGATTTCGATATCGAAATCCTTGCCATCGACGCTGACCATATAGCGGCGCATTATCGACTCCCTCCGAAATGTTTGAGACTACGACGGTGAATCGCATTCCAGTTGGAATGTCTCCGCTCACTTCCGGAGCTGACTGCAATCTTGCGCTCTCTAATATACGTTTCCAATGCAGCCGCAATTGCTGCTTTCTCGCGCAGGTTGTCATCAAGCGGTGTGTAGTTGTTGTCGGGATATTCCTCATGAAGGAAATTCGTTGAAATATCCCCGGCAACAAACTTCGCATTGTCCATCACTACTCTATGGAAACCGATAGTCGTCTTGACGCCCGATATTCGGTATTCCTCCAGAGCGCGTTTGGTGCGGGCGATAGCCTCCTCGCGATTCCGTCCCCACACGATCATCTTGGCAATCATGGGGTCGTAGTAGATCGGAATTTCGTTGAAAATGACAACGCCGGAATCTACCCGCACTCCCGGCCCTGAAGGGAGACGGTAGTTTTTCAGTGTGCCGGTGCTGGGCATAAAACCCTCTTCGGGATTCTCTGCATAGATGCGGCACTCAATGGCATGACCCGATAATGAAATGTCATCCTGCTCGAAAGGCAGCTTGCTGCCTTCGGCAACGGCGATCTGTTCCTTGACGAGATCAAGACCAGTAACCATTTCCGTGACCGGATGTTCAACCTGAAGCCGTGTGTTAACTTCCAGAAAATAGAAAGACATGTCCTCGTCGACGAGAAACTCAACGGTCCCCGCACCAACATATCCACTTTCGAGAGCGATACTGACTGCCGCTGAACCCATCTTTTCGCGAAGCTCAGGAGTCATCAAAGGCGAGGGCGATTCCTCGATTACTTTCTGGTGCCGCCGTTGTATTGAGCATTCCCGTTCACAAAGATGAATGGCGTTGTTGTGCTGATCACAGAGAATCTGGATTTCGATATGACGAGGACGGGTGAGATATTTTTCCATGTATACTCGACCGTCGCCGAAAGCGGATTTGGCCTCACGCGCCGCAGTCTCCAACGCCTCGTCAAGCAACTCCGGTGATTCCACGACGCGCATCCCCTTGCCACCTCCACCTGCGGCTGCCTTAACCAGAACAGGATAGCCGATCTCTTCGGCAAGCTTGCCTATCTCGGCAGACTTCTTCCCTTCCAGTCGTGCTCCGGGTGTGATGGGCAGGTTGGCGTTGATGGCCATCTTACGGGCCACCAGTTTGTCCCCCAGGTCGCGGATCGTCTCCGGTTTCGGTCCGATGAATATTAAACCTTCGTCAATACACCGTTGAGCGAACTCGGCATTCTCGGCAAGGAAACCATAGCCGGGGTGAATCGCATCCGCGCCGCATTGTTTGGCAACGTCGATGATGTTATTCTGATTCAGGTAGCTCTCGGTCGAGGGGGCAGGACCGATATTGTATGCCTCATCAGCCATGCGAACATGGTAGGCCGTCTGGTCGCAATCGGAAAAAACGGCTACCGACGAAATATCGAGGTCACGGCAAGCGCGCATCACTCTGACTGCAATTTCGCCCCTGTTGGCGACGAGGATTTTGTTTATCTTTTGGGTCATAACTATAGCGGAATATTCCCGTGCTTCTTGGCGGGGTTGGTGTCCTTTTTCGTTTCCAGCATTTCGAACGCCCGTATCAGTCGCGGTCGAGTTGTCTTTGGTTCGATGACATCATCAACATACCCGCGCGCCGCGGCGGCGAACGGATTGGCAAATTTCTCGCGGTAATCATCGGTCAGACGTTTCAGTTCCGCCTCGGCATCTTTGGCCTCGGCAATGTCCTTCCTGAAAATAATCTCGACCGCTCCTTGTGAGCCCATCACTGCAATTTCCGCCGTTGGCCAGGCATAGTTCATATCACCACGAACGTGTTTGCTGTTCATAACATCATACGCCCCGCCATATGCCTTACGGGTTATCACCGTCACCTTGGGCACGGTCGCCTCGCAGTAGGCAAACAACAGCTTGGCACCTTCCTTGATTATACCGCCATGTTCCTGATCGGTACCGGGTAGGAAACCGGGGACATCTTCGAAAGTCAGAATCGGAATATTGAAAGCGTCGCAGAATCGAATAAATCGCGCTCCTTTAGCCGATGAGTTGATATCGAGCACACCTGCCAACACCGCGGGTTGATTGGCAATGATGCCGATTGACCGACCGCCCAGGCGAGCGAAACCAACTACAATGTTCTCGGCAAAATCGGCATGGACCTCAAGAAATGATCCCTGGTCCATAATATGTTCGATGACTTCTTTGATATCGTATGGCTGATTGGGATTCTCCGGCACGATGCGATTAAGGTCTGCATCTTCGCGGTCGAGCGGGTCGTTGCATTCTTCCCAGGGCGGCTCTTCGCAGTTGTTCTGGGGCATATAGCCCAGGAGACGCTTGAGCTTGGCAATAACATCCGCCTCATTCTCACAGGCAAAATGCGCTACGCCGGATTTAGAGGCATGGGTCATGGCACCGCCGAGTTCCTCGGATGTGACCACTTCGTGCGTAACCGTCTTGACAACATTCGGACCCGTCACGAACATGTACGACGTTCCCTTGGTCATCAAAACGAAATCGGTAATAGCCGGGCTGTAGACAGCTCCCCCGGCACAGGGACCAAGCACAGCCGACAGTTGCGGCACTACGCCCGAGGCAAGGGTGTTGCGCAGGAAGATGTCGGCATAGCCACCCAGCGATACGACGCCCTCTTGAATACGTGCCCCGCCAGAATCGTTGAGGCCGATCACAGGGGCACCAACTTTCATGGCCATATCCATGATTTTGCAGATCTTCTCGGCGTGAGCCTCCGAAAGTGAGCCGCCGAAAACAGTAAAATCCTGGGAGAAAACATACACCAGTCGTCCGTTGACCTTGCCGCAGCCGGTAACGACGCCGTCGCCGAGGATACGCTGTTTGTCCAGCCCGAAATCCGATGATCGATGGGTGACAAACATATCGAACTCCTCGAACGATCGGGGATCGACCAGTAGTTCGATTCGCTCGCGAGCGGTCAGTTTGCCCTTCTTGTGTTGGGCCTCAATGCGTTTCTCGCCACCACCCAAACGGGCCTTGGCTCGCATCTGCTCCAGTTGGTTTAGTTTGTCTTCAAATGACATGGCTACGAGTATGACCTTCCTTTAGTTCTTCTGTCGCATTCACCGTGGACAGATCCCACAGCAAGCTGTGGGTCACCCAGCCATTTTCGCACAGGGACGGATCCCACAGCAAGCTGTGGGGCACCCAGACGAGGGCGACAGGAAGCCTTGCCTCGTCACCCCTCCAGGCGGTGCCTGTGAGCGGAGTCGAAGGGTGATATAAATCGTCCGGCGCACAATGTCGGTGTTCAACCATCAAACGCTTCTACCTTCACCTTTCTTCCCTCCTGCGTGACGCGCCCAAAGGGCATGTTGACATCATGGTCAAACGCCACGATTACACTATCGTTGACAATCTCCGGCAATGCTCGCCGCTTTGCTTCCATTGTGTCCAACGGATACAGGTCCGTCGCCGGAACAAACGGTACCGCCATATGGACCGAGGTGCAGAAAATATCGGCATAGTACCAGAGCTTGTTGCCTTGTGACTCGATCTGTAGCCCGAAATGTCCATCCGTGTGTCCGCCTGTATGTACTGCCCGAATACCGGGGAACAGTTCCACATCGGGATCAATCAACTCGACCTGGCCGGCTTCCTCCAGTGCCTGATAACGCGCCGGGATATACACCGCTCCTGTGCGTTCATTCGGATTGAGCGCATCGGCCCATTCCTGACGACTAATAAAACACTTCGCATTCGGGAAACGCGGCACGAAGGCATCGCCTTCTTTCCTGACTGCTCCTCCAGCGTGATCCGTATGTAGATGAGTCAAAATCAGAACATCGATATCTTCGACCGACAAACCCAGTCCTTGCAGACCGGATTCGAGCATCGAGTTTCCTTCGATACCGTAGATTTTTTTCTCCATGTCAGACAGCGTGTCTCCGATACCGATATCGAATACCATCACCTTCCCGTGCGCCCGAAGAACAAACAGATTGGTGACCATCGGAACAAGATTGTTCTCATCAGCCGGAATGAGCCGGTTCCACATTCGTTTGGGAATTACCCCAAACATACTTCCTCCGTCGAGCCGAAATTTATGCTCGACGAAGGAGTCAATTTCAAACTCACCGAGTTTCATCGACCGATGACGGCACCCGCGATCACGAGACGTTGAACCTCGTTGGTGCCTTCGTAGATTTCGGTAACTCGCTGATCGCGATACAATTTCTCGATTACCGAGAACTCACCGATGTATCCGTAACCGGAATGAATCTGCATGGCTCGATCAACACAGAAGTTGGCCACTTCGGAGGAATACATTTTGGCCTGGGCCGCTTCCATGGAATAAGGCTGACCATCATCCTGTAGCTTGGCCGCTTTGTAGGTCATTAGTCGGGCTGCTTCCGTCCGTGTGGCCATGTCAGCGATCATCCACCGGATCGCTTGCAGTTTGGCAATTGGGGCATCGAAGGCCACCCGGTTTTTAGCATACTTGATCGACTCATCCAAGGCTCTCTGCGAAATCCCGGTAGACTGGGCGGCAACACCGATGCGGGCACCGTCGAGGGTGTTCATGGCGATTCTAAAACCTTTGCCGGTGTCACCCAACTGGTTCTCCGTCGGGGCTTTAACATTCTCTATGGTGA